>CAZYMK010000535.1:0-1999 GCA_964648885.1 uncultured Geobacter sp.
TTCTCCAGGATTTCGTCTTCTTCCAGGGTGCCGTATTCACGGTAGATCCGCAGCATGACCGCCAGGGCCACACCGGTGACACTGACCGATACCACAATGGCAGTCAGCATCAGTACGTGGGGCAGCGGGTTGACTACGGTTGCGGCATCAATGCCGTTTTTCAGTACCTCGTACTTGTTGACAATCGGGATGCCGGCATCGCGTTTGACCCCCATGGATACGTAGAACAGGATGATGGCGGTCTGGAAGATGTTCATTCCCAAGAGCTTCTTGACCAGGTTCTTTTTGCCGATCATGGCGTACAACCCCACCATCATCAGGATCACGTAGAGCCAGTAGTTATACTTGGCAACGATTTCTGCAGTCAGTCCGCTCATCTCACAACCCCTCATCCATATCGCCGCCGGAGCTTAAATCCCAGTACAGCGACAGCATGATGCTCATCACCGCCAGCCCGACGCCGACTTCAACAATAAACACTCCGAGATACCGCCACTGGATCGGGTCGATCGGCAGAATGGCAACCAGGGCGCTGTAGTCGAGGAACAGGCCTCCCACCAGGGCGCACAGAACGGCAGTACCGACATAGATCAGCGCTCCCACATTGCCCAGGATGCCGTTCATTGATTCAGAGAAGTTCCTGAATGAGGTCTTCAGATCAAAGGACAGGGCCAGCAGGATATAGGAGGCGCCCAGCAGTACCCCTCCCTGAAACCCGCCGCCGGGACTGACATGCCCGTGGGCTATGACGTACAGGCCAAAGAGTTGAATGAACGGCACCATCATACGGGTGGAGACCCGGATGATCTGGTTGTCGCCAAACTCCCGCAGAGCCGCCTTTTCCTGAATATGCTTCATGATTTTGACCTCCGCAGCACGCAGATAACCGCCATGCCTGCGCAGAAGATCACCACGGTCTCAAACATGGTGTCGTAGCCCCGGTAATCACCCAGAACCGCCGTGACAATATTGGGGATGTAGGTTTCCCGCACGGTGTTTTCAATATAGTAGGAGGCAACATGAGTTGATGCCGGAGATGCGGGATCAGCCCAGGGGGCAAAATCCTGCACGCCGTACAGTAGCACGGCTCCGGTTATGACTGAGGCCAGCAGGGCGATCGCTTTCAATCCTTGCACCTCCGTGAGGTACGCAGCACTGCGGCAATAAACAGCACGGTGCTGATACCGGCGCCAACGGTCGCCTCGGTAAAGGCCACATCAACGGCCCCCATTTCTGCCCAGAGCAGGCACATCAAAAAGCTGTAGACCCCGAAGATGACGGCGGCCCCCAGCAGGTCCCGGGCCATAATGGTGGCAACGGCACAGATCAGTACCAGTGCCAGTATCAGCAGATCCAGTTGCCAGGTCATGGAAGGTTATCCCCCTTTTTCCAGGGTTCGATGCCGTTAATCAGGGCGCTTTCGGTGATGGCGTTGGCCGCGGTGGGGCTGGCCACAAACACGAAGCCCAGTATGGCCAGCAGTTTCAGGCTGACCAGAAAATTGGCAAAGGACAGATCCTGTTGCAGGGTATACAGGATGATGGCCAGCAGGATCAGCATCAGCCCCAGGGTGTCGCATTTGCTGGCGGCATGGAGCCTGGTGTAGAAATCAGGCAGCCGGAGGATGCCGATAACCGCAACAGCAAAAAAGAAGACCCCGGCAAGCAGCAATACCGTAATCAAAATAGACACGTTGATCAGTCCTTTCCCGTTACTTCTTCATGCTCCAGATGGACCGCCTTGCGGCGCAGGAAGTATTTGGATGCAGCCAGTGTGGCAATGAAGTTCAGCATGGCATAGGCCAGGGCAATATCGATGAACATGGCCAGGTTGTTGTAAAGCAGGCCGATCAGCAGCAGCAGCACCGTGGCATGGGTGCCGATGACGTTGCCACCCAGGATCCGGTCCAGCACTGAAGGGCCTTTGATGACCCGGATCAGGCAGAGCCCGATCAGCAGCAGCAGGGCAATGGCCGAGTAGAGAAAAACCGTCTGCATCA
>CAZYMK010000536.1:0-1992 GCA_964648885.1 uncultured Geobacter sp.
TGCTGGATGGCGCTGCCACCCAGGTTGCGGAACGAGATGTCGGTAGGCGCAGTCAGGGCCGAGCCCACATAGGCTGCCAGCCAGCCGCAGGGCTGCAGGGCTGCCTCCAGCAGCACACAGAACGGCATCCGGGGCTGACGTTCCACACCGAAGAACCAGTCATCAGTCAACAGGTCATACTGGGCCTCGGCAGCTGCGCCAGCCTTCATCTGCCACGGTTCGCCGGTAACACTGGTGACCCGATCCATGAACTGGAACGGCGGACCGGGCAGACGGGCGATCTTGCGTCCCTGATCAAAGATCCGGTAAGGCTCGCCGAAACCTTCTGACGGCTTGCCGTTACTGTAGGCAAGAATCTGATCTTTGGAATAAATTGCCGGCTTTATATAGCTGTTGCCCTCACCCCAGCCCTCTCCCAGAAGGCGAGGGAGTTTTTCTGCTTGCCGCCCCTGCCAGAGCTGCTCAAGCTGCTGCCGATTCGTGCCGGAGAGACGACAGGACATGTTACTTATCTCCACAATCGGCTTACCGTCGGCATACATCAGGGCATCCACCAACACATACGGCTCTGGCCGGTAGCCGATCTCACGGATGGTGACCTCGTAGGTTACCACCTTGGTAGTTTCCAGCACCTGACCGCGACAGCAGAGCTTGCTGGCCACACCCGGCACCGGTTCCCATGCTGCCTTGCCAGACTCTGCCACCCAGCCGATCCTCAGCAGCAGAATCCGCAGGGTATGCATGCAGCACTCGTACATCAGGGTGCCGGGCATGACCCGGTCATCCACAAAGTGACAGGTGATGAACCAGTCATCGGGATGGATATCAGCCTCGGCCCGGATCATGCCCTGACCGTAGCGCCCACCATGGGGGATGATTTCATTGACCCGGTGCACCAGTCGCATCCTTTTGCCGGGGATGGTCAGTGGATGGTTGATCTGAAGACCGCTGAACTGCTGGCCAAAGCAGCCTGCAAGATCCCCCTGACGCAGGCGGTCGAGTTGTTCAGCGGTGTAACCTTCGCGCACCAGCGGCACCAGATCCTGCCAGTCAGCCGGTCTGTTGCCGGTTGTGGGGCGTGGGTCAACCAGGGGACGCACAATCCCTTTGCCAGCCTCAAGATCCTGCGCCGTAAAAAAACCGGCACAGCCGTCACGCATGGAGAGCAGCGGCTCGCCGCCAACGGTTGCCTCAAAGAAGAAGCGGAACAGCCAGGTATCCCCCTGACGGAAGAACCGTTCGATCCGGATGTCGTAGTTGATGGTCTCGCCAGGGCCGGGCAGGGAGCGATGAAAAGTAACCACCGCATCCAGCAGGCGGTAGACCGCCAGCCCCTTTGTGATGAAGTCAATTCCAAGATAGCCGGACAGGAACAGGTCAGCCTGGCCTGCCTCCACCGCTATGCAGGTGGGGATGCGACCGCCATCCAGATACCAGGCATGGGGGAAGATGTCATGCTCGGTGACCACCCGACCATGGGTCATAGAGCAGGGTTCTCCCTCCACCTTGATGATCCGGTCCACCAGCATCAGCGGTTCATCAGGCAGGCGTACTCTGGTGGGGAACGAGTCTACTTCACTGAATTTTGGTCCCAGCACTGTGGCTACTGACCCGATAGCAAACTCCATACAGGTGTCGCGGTTAAAGGCAACAGTGGAACTTTGCTCAGGGTACCCTTCGACTGCGCTCAGGGTACGGGTGGCGGGTGGTGTTGTAGTGAGAGCGCTGTTATGCGAAACAGCTGGGCTGGTGAGCGGAGCCGCTGGGTTGGTGAGCGGAGCCGAACCAACCAGCGCTTGCTGCAGGTTGGCCTGCAGTGCCAGTGCCTGGGCCATTGATTCGGTCAACTGGGTGCTGAACGATAGAAACGCCTCATGAGCGGCAATAGTGGCTGTCTGGGTCTGGGAGAACTGTTGCAGCAGGTCAGGGGTAACGGGCGCCATGGTCTTGGTCTGACTGATCTGAGTTGTCTGAGTTGTCTGAGTTGTCTGA
>CAZYMK010000537.1:0-1990 GCA_964648885.1 uncultured Geobacter sp.
CACTTCAGGATGCCGTCTTGCTTGAGGGTGGTCATGCCATCGGCGATGGCCTGACGCCGGATCATCTCGATCTCTGATTTACGCTTGATCAGGGCCTTCATCTCATCGGTACCCTGCAGCAGTTCGTGGATGCCCAGCCGCCCTTTGTAGCCGGAGTCTCCGCACTTGGGACAACCGACCGCCTTGCAGAGTTTGATGTCTGACGGGTTAATGCCGGTTTTTTTGAAATCCTCCACACCATATTCCAGGATGATCTCTTCCAGCTCCTTACGTTCAGGCTGGTACGGCTGTTTGCAGTCGCACAGCCTGCGACAGAGCCGCTGGGCCAGAATGCAGAGGATGGCATCGGAAAAGGAGAACGGATCAAGCTCCATATCCAGCAGACGGGTGACGGTCTCCGGGGCCGAGTTGGTGTGCAGGGTGGAAAAGACCAAGTGACCGGTCAGGGATGATTCCACGCCGATCTCGGCAGTTTCCTGGTCGCGCATCTCGCCAACCATGATCACGTCCGGGTCGGCCCGCAGGAAGGAGCGCAGAGCAGCGGCAAAGGTAAAACCGATCTTGGGATGGACCTGCACCTGACGCAGGCCCCGCTGGGTAATCTCCACCGGGTCTTCGGCAGTCCAGATCTTGGTCTCCGGGGTGTTGATGACCGAGATGGCCGAGTGCAGGGTGGTGGTCTTGCCGGAACCGGTGGGACCCACCACCAGCACCAGACCGTAGGGTTGGTTGATGCACTGCAGCAACACCTTGCTGTTCCGCTCGGTCAGGCCCAGCTTGTCGTAGGGCAGGGCAGCCTCGCCCGAGGCCAGCACCCGCATGACCACATCCTCAAGCTGACCGGCTGTGGGAACCGTGGCCACCCGCAGTTCCACATCCAGGGGACCGAATTTCTTGAAATCAATCTTGCCATCCTGGGGCTTGCGGCGTTCGGATATGTCCAGACCACACATGATCTTGATCCGGGAGGGGATGGCGTACTTGTACTTGTACGGTATCCGCTGATAGACCTTACAGCGGCCATCCACCCGGTAGCGGACTATCACATCATCCTTGCCGGGGTACGGTTCGATGTGGATATCGGAGACCTTGCTCTGGACTGCATCAATAATGATCTTGTTGACCAGCTGGACAATCACGCTGTCCTGCTCGGAGACCTTTGACGACTCCTGTTCTATTTCCGGTTCATCGGTGGCGTCCAGTTTGTTGATCAATTCGTCAATACTGCCGCCACTGCTCAGTGATGTACCTTTATTGTAGAACAGCCCGATAAAACTCTGGATGTCGTCACGGAAGGCGCCGACATAGCTGATCCGCTTGTATTCCGGGTAGATAAACTTGATCATGTCCTGGCGCCCCAGGTCAGTGGGGTCGTCCATAATGATATACAGCACGCCGTTTTCCACCTTGAAAGGCACCCACCATTCCTTCATCAGCCGGTCTGGTCTGACCCGCTTCAGCAGCTCTTCTTCCATGGGGGGGTGGCCGGTTCATATTTGATGAATTCTGTACCAAAGAAGAGCGACAGGCCTTTGGCCATTTCTTCACGCGGCACCTTGAACTCTCGCATCAGCACGGCATCAAGCCCGAATTTGGCAGTGTCCGGATGTTGTCCGGCCTTTTCAATGTCCTTCTCATTGATCAGGTTTTTATCCAGCAGGTAGTTGTAACGGCTGCGCTGGCGGATGATCTTGGTGGTTACCTGCAGACGGTAGATGTTGTGAATGGCAATGGAGAGGGAGGTGGCCAGTTCCAGGGCATAGGTGATATCGGTGTCATTAAACGGCGTGTTGTCCTGCTTGTTGATGATCTGAATGACGCCGATCAGGGTGCGCTGGAACTTCATCGGCACGCAAAGTACCTGGCGGGTGACAAACCCGGTTTTCTGATCCCAGGTCTTATCAAAATTGAGGTTTGAACTGATCATCTTCAGTTCATGATCGCTGTAGGCATCCCTGATGTTGAGTACTGTGCCGGACAGGGCGCAGAA
>CAZYMK010000538.1:0-1990 GCA_964648885.1 uncultured Geobacter sp.
ACTTGAACTGCTGAAAGAGATGGAACTGCTGATGGCCACCATCTACCAGCTGATGGCAAAGCGCTATCCCAAGCATGCCGAGTCTTATCTGGCCCTGGTAAGTGAAGAAATGGAACATGCCGGCTGGATCGAACAGCTTCAGTCTGCCTGCCTGGCAGGCCAGGCCCGTTTTGCCGAGGGAAGAACCCGTACCTACACCATCAGCAACATGATCAACTTTCTGCGTGAATTTCAACAGAAACTGGAATACGGCCACCTGACCGAACTGCAGGCACTGGCAGCAGTAACTGATTTTGAAAACTCGCTGATAGAGCGTCAAGTGTTTCAACGCTTTACCGGTGACACACCTGAGGTTGAAAAAGTTCTGGGTCGTCTGGAAGCTACCCAGAAACAACACGCTGGCCGGATCACAACCCTGCTGCAGCAGATCAGATTATCCAGTAAGCCCTGACACGGAATTCCATGACCCCCACGATCCTGCTGATAGAAGATGAAGCTTCTGCCCGTTTCGGATTTGTGCGCTACTTTACCCAGGAAGGATACCGGGTGAGAGAAGCCGAAGACCTGGCCACAGCACGCAACGCCCTTGCGCTGGACCGCTTTGATGCCGTGGTGCTGGACATCAATCTGCCGGATGGCAGCGGCATTGATTTTATTGACTTCATCAAGGAAAGTGACCCGCTCCTGCCGATCATTGTCATCACCGGTTCCGGTGATATCCCACTGGCTGTACAGGCAATACAAAGAGGTGCAGAAAACTTCCTGACCAAACCGGTAGATACTGCCGCACTAGCTGCGTTTCTGACCAAAACACTGGAAACGTCCCGAATGAAACGACACCTGGCTGCCCGGCAACGGCTGGCGCCGCCTGACCCGTTCTGCTGGGGCAGTTCAATAGCGATGTCAGCCGTCAGGCAGTTGGCTGCAGCAGCAGCTTCCAACGACTGCCCGGTGTTGATCTGCGGTGAAACCGGTACCGGCAAGGGGATGCTGGCACGCTGGATTCACCGGCAAAGTCAACGTTCAAAAGGAGAGCTGGTCGAAGTCAACTGTTCTGCCTTACGGGGTGAACTGCTGGCCCGTGAACTGTTTGGCAACATCAGAGGTGCCTATACCTCAGCAGATCAGGATCGCAAAGGTCTGCTGGACATAGCTCACAACGGTACCCTGTTTCTGGATGAAATAGGTGATATGGAGCTGACACTGCAGGCCCAGTTTTTGAAGGTGTTGGAGGAAAAAACCTACCGACGCCTCGGGGATGTCAAACTGCAGACCAGCAACTTCAGATTGATCTGCGCTACCAATTATCAAATCAGCCAGCTGGTGCATGAAGGGCGTTTCAGGCAGGATCTGCTCTACAGGATCAACCTGATGGAGGTTCGCCTGCCGTCACTGCGGGAACATCTGGAAGACCTGCCTGAGCTGGTTTCCTTTCTGTTGCAGAAACATGGCTATGCACACGGTACGCTTGATCAGCAAACACTGCAGGTCCTGCAGCAGTATCACTGGCCTGGTAATATCAGAGAGCTGAACAATCTCCTTGAACGAGCCATCATTCTGGCCCAGGGGAGACCGCTGCACCCGACACACTTCTCGTGCGTCAGGCAACAAGACAGCCCTGCTTTGCCCCCGGAAACTTCTGTCACCCTGCAAGAGCTTGAGCAGCAGCAGATCCGGGCTGCCCTTGATCAGGAACAGGGGGATGTAACCAGAGCGGCAAAACGTCTTGGCATCTCACGGGCCACTCTCTACCGTCGTTTGGCAGCACAGAACAACGGTTAACCTCCATGCCGCTGATCATCCCCCTTCTGTACATAAGTTCCGGAATTGCCCTGCTGGCTGCCATCCAGGGGGCAATTCTATCGCTGCGCAATACTGAACGCTCAACATTGCTGATGTTCAGCCTGATGTCCGTATTGATCAGCTGTTATCAAGGGTAGAGTAGAGAGCAGGTTTCACCCTGCCCTCCCTCATCAAACCGTGCGTGCGG
>CAZYMK010000539.1:0-1982 GCA_964648885.1 uncultured Geobacter sp.
TCGCAGTTGTCATGAATACGCTTGCCATGGGCGAACAGCGGCCTGCCAAGGCTATCCATGGCAGGCAGTTTGCCAAAGGTCAGGTAATGCACCACCACTGCAGTCAGGCTATCGGCATTACAGGGACAGCCAGGAAGATTCAGTACCGTAATGCCGGGCACAGCCTCCTTGACACCAACCGCGCCTGAGGGGTTAGGGGCCGCCGCCGCAATACCTCCGTATGCTGCACAAGTGCCCACGGCAATAGTGGCGGCAGCATTGCCGCAGACATGCTTGGCAACCTGGTGGAAACTTTTGCCGCCGACACAGCCGTACACACCGTCGTCTTTGACCGGAATAGAGCCTTCAACAACACACAGGTATTTGCCCGCGTACTCTTTGACGGTCTTCTCCAGCACTGCCTCTGACTGGTGACCTGCTGCTGCCATGATGGTTTCGTGGTAATCAAGCGACAGAATATCGAGTACCAGTTCGCCGACTGTCGGGTTTGCAGCACGCAGCAATGCCTCAGTATCGCCGGTGCAATCCTGGAGATTCAACCAGATCAGAGTAGGTCGTTGCACCTTGTCCAAGGCTTGGGCAACCTTTGGTGCCATGGTGGCCGGCAAGGCCATGGCAGCAGTTACTGCAGAACAGAATTTGAGAAAATCGCGTCTCGAAACCCCTCGTTCTTCCAGCAGACGTGAAACTGAAAATGCCCCGCTTTTCGCTGAACCTTGTTGCTCATTCTCCATAGCAGCCTCCTTGATCCGGATACTGAATCCGGGATTGCGACTACAAAATACAGAGTTTAAACAGCTCGTAAACCTTGGTATCAAACGTTGTTTTTATGTATACCAGAGCTTCTGTGCAGCTGCAAGTGATGAACGATGAAATTCTTGCACAACCAAATAAACAGACTAAAACATGTAGTATTCGATATATAGCAGCTACTATATTAATTTGACGCGGCCAGGAAAGTTACGCTAGTGTTGCAACGTTAATAGTTGTTAAATCTTGGTACATGATTACAGGCAGTACACACCACAAGGAGGAGCACGCATGAGTATTCGTACAAGAATTGCTGCAAGCTTTGCCACATTGTTTGCCGTGGCAATGCTGGCCGGTTGCGAAACCGGACCAGAGGTCAAGAGTCAGGCACCTGCACAGCAGACCGTTGCCAAAGCCAAACCGGCAGGACCGGTAATGCCCCAGGGTGTTACGGTTATCTCCACCGAGGCCCTGAAAGCTCTGGTAGACAAGGGACCGCAAGCCGGTAACTACCTGCTGTTTGACAGCCGTCCTGCCGGACGGTTCCATGCAGCCACTATCCCGACTTCACTGCATTTAACCGACGCTGAAATGGAAAAGCTTGACAAGGAAGGCAAAGTTGCCAGCCGCCTTGGCGATGACAAAAACAAGCAGGTAATTTTCTGGTGCGGAGGCCCCACCTGACCGTTCTCCATCAAGGCTGCCGGTCTGGCAGCAAAAAATGGCTACACTAATCCTAAGGTCTATTCAGGTGGCGACCCTGCCTGGGCAAAAGCTGATCTCCCGTTTGTTTCCTCACCAAAATTTGTCAAAGACGACAATATCCTTCTGATTGACCTGCGTGCTGCAGACAAGTTCGCCGCAGGCCATATCCCCCGCGCTCTGAACCTGCCTGCAGCTAACCTTGACAAATATCAGGAGGCTAACTGGCCATCCTTCAAGGGCGCCCCGATTGTGTTCTACAGTGACAATCAGGCAGAAATTGACAATGCGCTGATGCTTATGAAGGACTTTGGTCTGTCCAAGGCCACCTTCTTTCCTGGCGGTCTTGCTAAATGGCAACAGCTTGGCAATCCGGTTGAAGCAGGTCCCAAGCCAGCACCGGCAAACCTGACCTTTGAGCGTAAGCTTGGCCCCAATGATATTCCGGTTGCAGACTTTATCAAGGCATTGGATAATCCGGCCATCGTGATTCTAGATGTACGTAATGATACAGAAAGAAAAGCCGGCTT
>CAZYMK010000540.1:0-1974 GCA_964648885.1 uncultured Geobacter sp.
GGTGTGGATGCCATTCTGGTGGGAGACTCTGTCGGAGTGGTCTTTGGCGGCCATGAGAACACCCTGCCGGTGACCATGGATGAGATGCTGTACCACATCAGGGCAGTGGTACGAGCCAGACCCAAGGCACTGGTGGTGGCCGACATGCCGTTTATGGCCTGCCAGTGCGGCGAGACCCTGGCCCTGCAGAACTGTGGTCGGATGCTGAAAGAAGGCGGAGCAGAGGCAGTCAAGATTGAAGGTGGCATCAATATGGCCCCGATCATCCGGGCCGTGACCGGGATGGATATACCGGTAATGGGCCATGTAGGATTGACTCCCCAGTCAGTACACCGGATGGGCGGTTATAAGGTACAGGGACGCAAGGATCAGGCAGAACGGATTATTGAGGATGCCCATGCCGTGCAGGAAGCAGGGGCCTTTGCCGTGGTACTGGAAGGCATCCCGGCCAAGCTGGCTGCACGGATCACCGAGATGCTTGAGATTCCCACCATCGGCATCGGCGCCGGTTCGGACTGTTCCGGCCAGGTGCTGGTAATTCACGATATATTGGGCCTGTGCGAGAAGTACTCCCCAAAATTCGTCAAACGGTACGCCGAACTGGCACCGGTGATCAGCGAAGCTGCACGGCAGTATGTATCAGAGGTAAAAGACGGCACCTTTCCCACTGAGGAGCACTCGTTCTCGTGAAACTTATTCATGATGTGCAGGAAATGCAGCAAGCCGTTCTGGGGTTTAAGCGTCAGGGTAAGCAGATCTCCTTTGTGCCGACCATGGGATTTCTGCACGAAGGCCATGCCTCGTTGATGCGTGAAGGGCGCAGGTGTGGCGACATCCTGGTTTTGTCGATCTTTGTCAACCCCACCCAGTTCGGCCCCAATGAAGATCTGGACAGATATCCCCGCAACCTCGCAGGGGACTGCGCCCTGGCAGAATCCTGCGGTGTTGATGTTGTCTTTGCACCGACAGCAACCGGGATGTATCCCTCTGGCTTTCAGACCACGGTCAGTCTAGGGCCACTGACCGAGCCGCTCTGCGGGGCACGTCGCCCCGGTCACTTTAACGGCGTGGCAGTAGTGGTGACCAAACTGTTCGGGATCGTGCAGCCGGATCTGGCCTTTTTTGGTAAAAAGGACTTTCAGCAACTGGCAATCATCCGCCAGATGTCCCAGGATCTGAATCTGCCGGTGGAAATTGTGGGAATGCCGATTGTACGGGAACCGGACGGCCTGGCCATGTCCTCCCGCAACAGCTATCTTTCACCGGAAGAACGGCTACAGGCCCTCTGTCTGTATCAGGCAATCCTGCGCGTCCGGGAGTTGTTTACAACCGGTGAGACCGCTGCTGAACGTCTGTTGGCTGAGGCACGGCACCAGATTGAAGCAGTGCCGACGGCAGTGATTGACTACCTGGAGCTGCGTGACAGCGTCACACTGGAACCGGTACACCTGGCGGCTCCGGACACGCTGCTGGCCCTGGCAGTCAAGATCGGTGCCACCCGTCTGATCGATAACACCGTGCTGGGGGAACAGCTCTGATGCCGCATCGTGCCCTTGCCAACTTACAAAACCTGTACCGGATCTTTACCGTACCGGAGGCTCCCGACTCAACCCTTGGCGCCATTGACAAGGCGATCACCGGTGATGTGGCCGGGTTTCTGCAGAACCACATTGTTGCCGTTGAACGTCCCCTGGAAGAGATCGAGGCCAGCTTCTCCACGGTAACGATTCCCGAAGAGCCCACCTATGTCTCGGACTACACCGAGTTTGTGAAGGAAAATCTGGTGGCACAATCGGTCCATACCGCTGCCCCCGGTTTTGTCGGGCATATGACCTCGGCCATACCCTACTTCATGCTGCCGTTGACCCGTCTGATGACGGCACTCAATCAGAACACAGTCAAGGTCGAGACCTCCAAGGCCTTCACCCCGATGGAGCGACAGGTGCTGGCCATGCTGCACCACCTGATCTACCG
>CAZYMK010000541.1:0-1973 GCA_964648885.1 uncultured Geobacter sp.
CCTTGCAGGCCAGCGAAGAGCAGTATCGCCGACTCTTTAGCGAAATGATGAGCGCCATGCTGGTGGCCGAGGTGCTGTTTGATGAAACAGGCGCACCGGTAAATTACCGGCTGCTGCAGGCCAACCCTGCTGTCAGGCAGCTGACCGGGTGGGACTATACCGAACATATCGGCAAAACCGGTTCAGAACTCTTTTTCGGGTGGCCTGATGAAGTTCTGAAAAAGTATTATGATGTTGCCCTGACCGGCACGCCGTATCAGTACACACGCTACAACCCCAAATATGGCCAGCATTTTGAGGTAAAGGTCTTTTCTCCCAAGAAAGGGCAGTTTGCCCTGCTGTTCAATGACATCACGGAACAGAAACAGAATGAGGCCAAAATGTTTGCTGCCGTAGAAGCGGCCAAGGTTGCTGAACAGGCAAAATCCCACTTTCTGGCAACCGTTGCCCATGAGTTCAGAACCCCGCTGGGGCTGCTTGCGGTCAACACCGGCATACTCAAAAACTACGGGGCTCGTATCACACCGGCAGAGATGGAAACACAGCTGGAGGAAATCAGCCAATCGGTTGCCCGCCTTTCGCATCTTGTTGAATCGGTACTGGCCTTTAACCGTTCCGGCACTGAGGAGCTGGTTCTGCAGCCTGTGGTGATCGAGATCGCTCCTGTCTGCACCGAACTTGCCGAAGGGATTCTGGCGCTGTTTGGCCATACTCACCGCCTGCATGTTGCTATTGCAGATGCATGCCGGACCATCCGCCTGGACGAGCGCCTGTTCCGACAGAGCCTTGAAAACCTGCTGGTCAATGCATGCAGGTATACGCCGGAAGGCGGCCTGATTACGCTTGCGGCAGATCTGTCTGACCAGCAGCTGATTATTTCTGTCAGTGATACCGGGATCGGCATCCCTGAAGAAGACCAGCCCCATATCTTTGAGCCGTTCTATCAGGCCGGGAATATCGGCAACAAACGTGGCCTGGGACTGGGCCTGTCAATAGTGCAGCAATCGGTAACCAGAATGGGCGGCACGGTTTTCCTGAAGAGCAGTCCGGGAAGCGGCACGGTCATAACAATGCAGCTGCCTGTTGATGAAACAGCACCAGCAGAGAAAGAATCAGCATGTACACCATCCTGATTATCGAAGATGACACCGCCCTCAGAAGCTCCATGGAACTGGTGCTGCGGATGGAGGGCTATATCTGCCAGACCGCGCCTGATGGCCAGGTGGGCCTTGATCTGATCAAAAGCAGACACCCGGATCTGATACTTTGCGATATCATGATGGAAAAACTGGATGGACATGCTGTGCTGCAGGCCATGAAGCAGGACGATGCCACTGCAGCCATCCCTTTCATCTTTGTAACTGCCTTGGGGGACCGGGCCGAATTGCGACGGGGGATGGCATCAGGCGCCGATGATTACCTGACCAAGCCGTTTACCGATGAAGAGCTGGTTGCGGCGGTGGTCGGACGGCTGCATCGTGTTGAAAAGCTGCGTATGGCCGGCTCCCATGCGCAATTTCAGAGAGAACTGGACACGCTCCGGCAAGAGGTGACAGCACGGGAACTTGAGGTGCTGGCGCTGGTAGGGCGCGGCATGACCTCAAAAGATATCGCCTGCCAACTCGACATTTCCTTTAAGACCGCACAGGCCCATCGCGCCAACCTGATGAAAAAGCTGAATGCCCTCAATGCAGCACACCTTTCCCGCTGGGCGGTTATTGCCGAACTGCTCTGCCCCCTGTAACGATCGTATCCCGTCAATTACCCCCAAAAGCAGTCTGCTCGTACTTTAGACATCTATCCTGAAAACGGCAGTTCACGAAACAGAGAGCAACGGAGAGACAGAGAAATCAAGCTGTTACAGAATTAGATGGCTTAACCAAGATGGTGAGTCTTTGAACATGATTTTTCCCATTGTTTTTCCTGATTAGAACTAATCTTCAGAAACATTCCCTCTCCCTGAGGGAGAGGGC
>CAZYMK010000542.1:0-1972 GCA_964648885.1 uncultured Geobacter sp.
TCCTATGCCGCTTTGACGTACTGTATCTGGTCGGAAACAATCCATGCCGCATACTGCATGGATTGCCTGATGTCCTCATGCTCTAGTTCCGGGTAGGCTACGATGATTTCCGATTCCGTCTTTCCGGCAGCAAGCATCTTAAGCAGGACGCTTACCGTGATGCGCATTCCGCGAATGCAGGGTTGTCCCATGCAGACATCCGACTGTATGGTGATTCTGTCAAGTTCCGGCACAGACAGCCTCCTTGGTCTAAATTTCGCCTGAATTATAGTGCTATTGTGCACAATAGCAAACCAGAATCACCGATTGTTACAGTTCTCAGGACGGCACTTTTTATATTCAATCACCTCATCACGGTGACCAGCAACACCAATAAAGAGTGGAAGCGCTGTCTGGTCTGAAATCTGCTTTGTATATACAGATGAATTCATCACTTACTCCCGGTTTATCAAACTGGCTGCACAGGCAGCGCCAAAGCCGTTATCGATATTCACCACCGTGACCCCGCTGGCGCAGGAATTAAGCATCCCCAACAACGCCGCAATCCCGCCAAATGAAGCGCCATAACCCACCGAGGTGGGTACTGCAATCACCGGCTTGTCAACCAGACCGCCCACCACCGAGGGGAGCGCCCCTTCCATGCCAGCCACTACGATCAGCACTGTGGCGGAACGCAGCAGTGCCATGCGGGATAACAGCCGATGAATCCCTGCCACCCCGACATCACAGAGCAGCTCGGTCCGATTGCCCAGGAAGCGAGAGGTTACCAGAGCCTCACTAGCCACCGGCAGATCCGAGGTACCGGCCGCCACAATCAGGATCGTACCACGCCCCTGCTCTGGCGGCGGATTGATTTCAAGGGTCAGGCAGCGGGCAGCATCATGATAGGCAGCAGCGGGGAGCATGGCCTGCAGTTCTTTTGCCCGGTCTTGCTCAAGCCTGGTCACCAGGGCATTACTGCCTCGTTCATGCAGGTTTTCCACAATCACCCTGATCTGCTCCACCGTCTTACCCTGACCGAAGATGACCTCCGGCTGCCCTTGACGTAAGCCACGGTGGTGATCAACCTGGGCGAATCCCAGATCCTCAAACGGCAGATGACGCAATCGCTCTACCCCCTGGTCTGGAGTGAGCTCCCTTTGGGCCACCTGCCCCAACAGTTCACGCAGCTGATCTTCCTGCACAGTTCCTCCTGTTTTGCTTGCTTGGGTGTGAAGCCCTTTTATACCATGCGCTTGCAAAATTGCCAGTCAACAGCCGTTGATTCTGTTTATTCGCACGAAAACAGCATGTTACCATACCAAAGCTGTGGACTTGACCGCTTGTTTCTGCTACATCTGATCGACCTGAACATCGGAAAGGAAGGACTGAACAACATGGGTAAGACCACTGCAGAAAAGATTTTTGCCACCCATCTGGTGGATGAGCCGTTCAGCGGCACCAAAGTGCTGAAACTGGATGTGGTGCTTTGCCACGAGATTACTACCCCCATCGCCATTGATGACCTGATCGTGCGGGGCAAGGACCGCGTCTTCGATGCTTCACGCATCAAGGCCGTCATTGACCACGTGACCCCTTCCAAAGATTCCAAGACTGCTACCCAGGCCAAGATCCTGCGTGACTGGGCCCGACGTCAAGGAATCAAGGACTTCTTTGATGTGGGGGCCAACGGCGTCTGCCATGCACTGTTCCCGGAGAAGGGCTTTATCCGCCCCGGCAACACCGTGATCATGGGTGACTCACACACCTGCACCCACGGTGCCTTTGGTGCCTTTGCCGCCGGTGTCGGCACCACGGACCTGGAGGTGGGCATCCTGAAAGGGGTCTGCGCCTTCCGTGAGCCCAGAAGCATCCGGGTGAATGTCAACGGACAACCGCCCAAGGGAGTCTATGCCAAGGATGTGGTGCTGACCCTGATCGGCATGATCGGCGTCAACGGTGCCACTGACCGGGTGATTGAGTTCCGTGGCTC
>CAZYMK010000543.1:0-1969 GCA_964648885.1 uncultured Geobacter sp.
GCCTTTTTCTTTATTTAAACACCAGCTTTTTCTGGGCAATTGCAGGATTTAAGTAGAATGATTGTGCGTGAGTCTATGGTGGGGTTAAAGGGCACCTGAAGTAAGTTACAAAGCATGCAGATTCTGAATGTTTTGGGGTTTTGTCCCTCTGGCCACCCCAAATAACACGCAACTGTAAAAACTGACGGTTTTTTCTAAAGGCTTGCTCCTTTGTACCTCCAAATGAGGTACAAAGGAGCAAGCCTTTATGCGTTTATCCTGCCTTGTGCAGCGTGTCACACGGTGTTGCTTTTTCAGTGCAGTTGCTGGCAAATGCCCCCGCCCTTGGGGGACGGGGGCAGGGGGCATAGTTCGACTTTGCTCACCAACCTTACCCTGAGCAGAGTCGGAGTCTTTTCTGGAATTACAGCCTGAACTGTCCCACCAGGCTGCGCAGTTCTTCGGCCTGCTGCGAAACACTGCCGGCTGCACGTGCAGTTTCACTGATGGCAGTGCTGTTCTGCTGAGCCAGATCGTTCAGATTTAAGACATTGTGACTGATCTCACGGGTGGTAGAGGTCTGCTCCTCAGCAGCCGTGGCGATCTGGTTGATCTGATCAGTGACATTATTGACCTGCGAAAGAATGTTCTGCAGGGCATCTTCAAGCTGAGCTGCCTCTGTGACCCCCTGCTCAGTCCCCTTGACCCCTTCTTCCATGGAGCGGATGGCCGCGCCGGTCTCCTTCTGAATGCTGGCAATCATCTCGCTGATCTCCTTGGTGGCGCGGGTGGTACGCTCGGCAAGGGCCCGCACCTCATCGGCCACCACCGCAAAGCCCCGGCCCATCTCACCGGCCCTTGCTGCTTCAATGGCGGCATTCAGGGCCAGCAGGTTGGTCTGGTCGGCAATGTCCTCAATAGTACTGACAATATTGCCGATCTGTTCAGAGCGCTGCCCAAGCAGAGAAACTTTTTCAGCGTTCAGTCTGGTTGCTTCCCCCCGCAACCGGATACCGTTGATGGTTCTGGTTACCACCTCAAAACCCTGTTGAGTGCTATTTGCGGCATGCTTGGCGTTTTCGGCAGCATGGTGGCAGTTGTTGGCTATGTCATTGCTGGTTGCCGCCATCTCTTCACCTGCCGTGGCCAGGGTGGTGGATTGGGATGAGAGCTGATTGACGCTCTCTTTCATCTCGCTGGAGGTACTTTGCAGTTGGGTAGAGGCCGAGGCAAGCTGCAGTGAACTGCCGGTCACCTGTGAGATGATGCCGTGCAGTTTGCCGATAAAGGTATTGAACCATTCTGACAGCTCACCCACTTCATTGCGGCCATGGATCGGCAGCCGTTTGGTAAGATCTCCTTCGCCCTGAGCAATATCCTTGATGGTGTAGACCACATCCTTGATCGGACCGGTAACCGACCGGGCAACCAACCAGGCCAGCAGGAAGGTCACGGCCAGTATCACCAGCAGAGCCAGACCGATGCTCAGCTGGATTTTTTGCATGGCAGTGTCAACATCATCAATATAGAGACCGGTTCCCACAATCCAGCCCCAGGGCTGATACAGTTCTACATAGGAGAGCTTGGGCACTGGTTTGCTGTTGGCAGCCTTGGGCCAGGCGTATTCAACAAAACCGCTCCCTTTCTCTTTGCAGACCGCCACCATCTCCACAAACAGTGCCTTGCCGTTGGGGTCTTTGCTGTCGCTCAGATCCTTGCCGTTCAGTTCCGGCTTCAAGGGGTGCATCACCATCTTCGGGCCAAGGTCATTGATCCAGATATAGTTGCTACCGTTTTCATAGCGGATGCTGCTGATCCTGTTGGCTGCCTTCTGCTGGGCATCTTCCTTGGTCAGGGTGCCATCATCAATCTGTTTCTGAAAAGAAATCAACATACTGGTGGCCTGCTGGACAAGATATGTAGCAGCATACTGCTTCTCAGCCATGATCAGTCCGCGGATATACGGTACCAGCACCAGGAAGGCTGCCAA
>CAZYMK010000544.1:0-1968 GCA_964648885.1 uncultured Geobacter sp.
TACACTGAAGTCGGCACCATGGTTAACTCGGCCCAGTTTGACGGTCAGCGGAGTGATGCAGCCAAGGATAGCATTGCTACCTGGCTGGAGACGCAGGGTGCGGGCAAGAAGACGGTCAACTTCCGTTTGAGGGACTGGGGCGTATCCCGCCAGCGTTACTGGGGCTCGCCGATCCCGATCATCTACTGCGACTGCTGCGGCGCTGTGCCGGTGCCGGACAAAGACCTGCCAGTGGTCTTGCCCCATGATGTCCATTTTACCGGCGAAGGGGGCTCACCCCTGGCAACCCTGGAGAGATTCACCAGGGTAGATTGCCCGCAATGCGGTAAACCGGCCCGTCGTGAGACCGATACCATGGACACCTTTGTGGAGTCTTCCTGGTACTTCCTGCGTTACTGCTGCCCGGATTTTGAAGGCGGCATGCTGGACAAGCAGCGGGCCCAGTACTGGATGTCGGTTGACCAGTATATCGGTGGCATTGAGCATGCGGTGCTGCACCTGCTCTATGCCCGCTTTTTTACCAAGGTGATGCGTGACCTGGGCTATGTGGAGGTGGACGAGCCGTTTACCAACCTGCTGACCCAGGGGATGGTCATCAAGGACGGCGCCAAGATGAGCAAATCCAAGGGGAACGTGGTGGACCCCGATGCCTTGATCAAACGTTACGGCGCTGACACGGCCCGGCTGTTCTCCCTGTTTGCTGCCCCGCCGGAAAAAGATCTGGACTGGAACGAGCAGGGGGTAGACGGCTGTTACCGTTTCTTAAACCGGGTCTGGAAACTGGTGCATGAACAGCTTGAAGCGGTAGCTGCTGCTCCGGCCCTTGATCCGGCAAGCCTGACCGATGAAGAGCGTACCCTGCGCCGCGCCGTACATAAGACCCTCAAGAAGGTGACCGAAGATATTGACGAGCGGTTCCACTTCAACACCGCTATTGCTGCGGTGATGGAGCTGATGAATACGTTGCAGGGTGCCCGTTTGAATTCGCCCCAAGCAGCAGCAGTGATGAAAGAGGCGCTGGAGCTGGTGGTGGTTATGCTGGCACCGTTTGTGCCGCACATTACCGAAGAATTGTGGCAGTTGTTGGGCCACAGCACCCCGCTCTCTGCAACAGCCTGGCCTGCCTGGGATGCCGAAGCAGTAGTGGATGAGGAGCTGCTGGTGGTGGTGCAGGTCAACGGCAAACTGCGTTCCAAGCTGTCGGTGGCAGTCGGGCTTGATGAAGAGGCCATCAAACAGCTGGCCCTGGCCGATGACAAAGTCAAGGTCTTTACCGACGGCCTGCAGGTACGCAAGGTGATCTATGTGCCGGGTAAACTGGTGAACATCGTTGTCGGCTAGGTGGTGGGCATATCTGATGTGTGGCTTGCTGCTGGCGATGACTGTTGTCGGCTGCGGCTATCGTTTTACTGTGGACAGCGGCACCAGGCTGCCGGCAGGGCAGACCGTCTGGGTGCCGTTCTTTAAGAATACTACGGTCTATGCCAATGCATCCGTCATTCTCAAGCGAGCTGTTTTCGAACAATTTACCCAACAACGCGGCATACTGCCTGCTGCTGATCCTGACCTGGCTGATCTGGTTGTAGAGGGCACCCTGACCGGTTATGGTGCCGGTGTGGTCAGCTATGCAGCTGCTGACACAGCCAAGGAATACCGGCTGACGCTCTCGGCTGACATAACCGTACGCAAACGGGGTGATCGCCAGCAGGTGAAACCGCTTTGGAAAGGCAGTGTCTCAGCCTGGCAGGATTATCCGGTTGCCGCCACCGTGGAACTGCAACGCAGCAATGAAGATGCAGCCCTGAGCGCTGCTGCACGCAAGCTGGCCCAGCAGTTGATCTGGAATCTGGAGCAGGGGTATTAGTGTTGTTCAGGTAGTGGTGTTTGTACAATCAGGAATAACCGGGAGGGTATGATGCAGCATTGGGTACTTGCCGTGGTGGTGCTGGTTCTGGCTGTTGTCGGCAC
>CAZYMK010000545.1:0-1961 GCA_964648885.1 uncultured Geobacter sp.
ATCCGCTATCTTGTTCCGCCTGAAATAGAATCATTTATTACCCAGAAGGGATTGTATCAACCATGACTGAAAAAACAGCAGAAAAGCAGACCATCGGCGCTCATGAGCGTGCGATCCGCTGCGCCGAACTGGCCAGCGACAAGAAGGGCTACGACCTCCGGGTGCTGGATATCACCGCTATCAGCACCATTGCCGATTTTCTGGTGATCATCTCCGGCCAGTCTGACAAGCAGAACCAGGCGATCTGTGACCATATCCGCAGAGAGCTGAAAAAATTCGGCAAGGTCCAGGAGATCGAAGGGGAGACCGAAGGCAAATGGATCGTAATGGACTACGTGGATGTGCTGGTGCATATCTTCCACGAAGAACAGCGCAAACGCTATGATCTGGACGGGCTGTGGGAAAAGGCAGAGCAGGTGGAGCTGTCAGCAGCACTGCAGACCACTGATGCAGCCAACAAAGCCTCGTTCACCATCTGATCAATCAACGCCGTGAAGCTCCGTATTATCTGGCTTGGAAAGACCCGTGACCCCTGGATCAAGGAGGGCGTGGCTGAGTATAGTGGACGGATTGGCCGCTATCTGCCGCTGGCCATTGATGAGCTGAAAGATGAGAAGAATGCGACTCTTGAAGAGGGGCGTCGCCGAGAAGGTGAGCGGTTATTGAAACAGCTTTCCTCCAACGCAGTACTGGTGGCGCTGGATGAACGGGGCCACCAGCTGGATTCAGTCAAATTTGCTGAATTTATCGGCAAACATCGTGACAGTGGCACGACTGAATTGGTCTTTGCCATTGGCGGTTCCTATGGCTTCAGCGATGAAGTCCGTAACCGCGCTGCCAAGGTGCTGGCGCTGTCAGCCATGACCTTTACCCATCAGATGGTGCGCCCGTTCCTGCTTGAACAGATCTATCGGGGCTGCACCATCCTGAATAACGAGCCGTACCACCACTAACCATGCCTGAAGTCATCAAACTGGAAAATATCCACCGCGTGTTCGGCGAGGGTGACCACACCGTTGAGGCGCTGCGGGGTGTTTCCTTCACCATTAACGTGGGGGAGTTTGTGGCAATCATGGGTGCTTCCGGTAGCGGCAAATCCACCTGCATGAACACCCTGGGCTGTCTGGACAAGCCTACCAGCGGCACCTACTGGCTGGATGGCATCGATACCGCCGGCATGACGTCGGACCAGCTGGCAGAGGTGCGCAACAAAAAGCTGGGCTTCGTGTTTCAGGGTTTTAACCTGCTGGCCCGTACCACTGCCCTTGAAAATGTGGAACTGCCGCTGATATATGCCGGCCTTTCAGCAGCCGAGCGGCACCAGAGAGCAAAAGAGGCATTAGAGCGAGTTGGTCTGGGTGATCGGATCAGCCACACCAGCGCCCAGCTCTCCGGTGGACAGCAGCAGCGGGTGGCCATTGCCCGCGCCCTGGTCAACCAACCGGCCGTTATCCTGGCTGATGAGCCCACTGGCAATCTGGATAGCACCACTACTCACGAGATAATGCAGCTCTTTACTGATCTGAACCAGCAGGGGATCACGATTGTGATGATTACCCATGAACCGGAAGTGGCAGAATATGCCTCCCGCCGGATTACCTTCCGCGATGGTGCCATTATTTCAGACACCGCACATCAAAACTAAATAATGCTCCAACTTATTAATATCTATAAAGACTATTCCGGTCGTGTTCTGTTTGCGAACATATCCTGGCACCTGCGTAAGGGTGAGCGGGTCGCCCTGATCGGTGAGAACGGGGCAGGCAAATCTACCCTGATGAAAATCATTGCCGGGCTGGAGGAGTCATCCAGCGGCGATATCCAGCTGGCTAAAGGGGCAAAGGCTGCCTACCTGCCGCAGGACGGCATTGTCACCAGCGGCAGGATGCTGTTCCACGAGGCCCGCTCAGCCCTTTCAGAACTGCTGCTTCTTGAGGATGAGCTGCATCGGCTGGGGCAGG
>CAZYMK010000546.1:0-1959 GCA_964648885.1 uncultured Geobacter sp.
CGGAACGGTGGCCGCTTTCGCGGCGGAATGCTGGCCGAATTCGCCGGAATACGCAACTGATCATCCCTTCAAACCTGGGCTATGGCCCCCGTGGGGCGGGCGGTGTTATTCCACCCAATGCCACACTGCTTTTTGATGTAGAGTTGCTTGATGTTCAGAAATAACTGCTGAAGCCATGCCCTGCCTGTTTGTTCAGGCGGGGCATGGTCCTTTCCTTTTTTGTTGTCACATAAAGCTCAGATCTGCCTGAACAGATACTCAAGTCCGTTCACCTTGGTGGTGTACGTTGTCTCCAGCAGCTTGCCGAGTTTGCCTGAGGGAAAACCGTTTCTACTGAACCAGACCAGATACGGCTCAGGCAGATCAATCAACAACCTGCCTTTGTACTTGCCAAACGGCATCCGCTGGTTTGCCAGTTCTTGCAGCCCTGCCTGATCAGCTGCCACATCAGTGCAGGGGGATAGGCTATCCTGACCTCGCATCATCATTGCTGACATGCCTTGGCACGCAGCACTGCCTGCTGCCAGCTCTGGTGCATTGCTTCAGCCTTGTCCCTGGACAGGTGCGGTTCAAAGACCCGGTCAATCCGGCGTGTCTGTTCAAGCTCTTCACTGCCACTCCAGTAACCGACTGCCAAGCCTGCCAGGAAGGCGGCACCCAGAGCGGTTGTCTCGCTGGTTCTGGCACGCACCACTGGTATGCCCAACAGGTCGGCCTGGATCTGCATCAGCAGGTTGTTGGCTGTGGCACCGCCGTCTACCCGCAGCTCCGGCAGGGAGATGCCGGTGTCCGCCTCCATGGCCCGTACCAGATCAACGGTCTGCAGGGCAATCCCCTCAAGGCAGGCCCGGGCGATTTCCGCCCTGCCGGTACCTCGGGAAATACCGGCAATGATTCCCCGGGCGTGGGGATCCCAATGGGGGGCGCCAAGGCCGGTGAAGGCAGGTACCAGACAGACTCCGCCGCTATCAGGGGTCTGCAGGGCCAGCTGCTCTATCTCTGCTGCTGTGGAGATGATCCCCAGACCGTCTCGCAGCCACTGTACTGCCGCACCTGCGGAAAAGACGCTTCCTTCCAGGGCATAGGATACCTGGCCGTTTAACTGCCAGGCCACAGTAGTGAGCAGCCGATTGGCGGAGCGAACCGGGGTGGTGCCGGTCTGTTTGAGCATAAAACAGCCGGTGCCGTAGGTGTTCTTGACCAGTCCTGGGCGGGTGCACCCCTGACCGAACAGGGCTGCCTGCTGGTCTCCGGCAATACCGGCGATCGGGATCGGCGCAGAAAAAACGCCGGTGGCTGTGCTGTCGTACTGTTCACTGGTCCCGGCAATCTCCGGCAACATGGCGCGTGGAATCCGCAGGATGCTGAGCAGTTCGTTATCCCAGTCGCAGGTGTGGATGTTAAACAGCAAGGTCCGCGAGGCGTTACTGACATCGGTCAGATGGCGGGCGCCGTTGGTCAGATGCCAGAGCAGCCAGCTGTCAACGGTACCGAACAGCAGTTCACCCTTTTCTGCACGAACACGGGCACCTGGCACGTTATCAAGTAACCAGGCCAGTTTGGTTCCGGAGAAGTAGGGGTCAAGCAGCAGCCCGGTCTTTTCTTGGAACAGCGGCTCTAGTCCCTCCTGTTGCAGACGCTCACACAGATCTGCAGTCCGCCGGTCCTGCCAGACAATCGCGTTGGCAATGGGGGTGCCGCTGGTGCGCTCCCAGACCAGGGTGGTTTCCCGCTGGTTGGTAATGCCGATGGCAGCAATATCACTGGCGCTCAGACCTGCCTGTTTCAGCACCTTGCGGGCTACGCTGATCTGAGAGTTCACTATTTCCCCTGGATCTTGCTCCACCCAGCCAGACTGGGGGTAGTGCTGGGGAAACTCTTGCTGGGCAACCGAGACAATTTCGGCGCTGTGGTTAAAGATGATAGCCCGCGAGCTGGTGGTGCCCTGATCCAGGGCAA
>CAZYMK010000547.1:0-1950 GCA_964648885.1 uncultured Geobacter sp.
GTCTTCAGTTCAAGGTAGACCCGCGTACCCCATCCGGCAGGGGTACCTCCACCTCTTCGGCCGTACGTTCACCACTGAAGACCCGCTGATCAATCCGGTGCAGCCGTTCCACCACTTCGGGCGGAAAGAAACGGCTGTCCGGGCTGCCGGGCAGTTCATCTGCAGTGCAACCGAACAGCTCAAGGGTGGCGCGGTTGGCATAGACATAGCGTGATTCCAGATCCTTGATGTAGATGCAGACCGAGACATAATCCAGGGCTGTCCTGAAGTTGCGGGCCTCCAGCAGCGCCTCTTTCAGCTGTTTCTGGGCCTGGCTGCGCTCGGTGATGTCATGCACCACCGCCAGATAGCGCGGCCCGTTGTGGGTCTGCACCAGCTGCAGGTGCGTCTCCACCGGATAGCTGCTGCCGTCGGACCGGCGGTGGCTGGTCTCAAAACGCAGCGACGGCTGCTCCCCCAGCAGTAACGACGTCAGCATGGCCATAAGTTCAGCTCGTCTGATCGTGGTCATCTCCAGTGGAGTCAGCTGCAGCAGCTGATCCAGCCGGTAGCCCAGGTTGCGCAGGGCCGTGCCGTTGGCATACTCAAACCTCAGAGTATCAGCGTTAAAGACGTACAGCTCGTTCTGTACCGCCTCCAGCATGGCCAGCAGTTCTTGCTGGGCCTGATCAGCCGCCACCCGCTCGGTCTCGTCACGGATGATATGAACCGCCCCGGTCAGCTCCCCCTGCTGATCCAGCAGCGGATCAACCGTCACCCGCAGCCAGCGCCCACCTTCAAACAGCAGCTTGCTTTCCGATCTGCGGCTCTGGTAGACCCGCTCCATGGGACAGCCGTCAATCCGGTGGTCAGCCCCATGCACCAGCTCCCAGCACTGGCGGCCGATAATCTCGTGGAACGATCGGTTCAGTAATCGCGTCGTGGCCAGGTTACACCGTATTACCCGCTGTTCGGTATCCAACAGGGCCATGGAATCGCTGATGGCATCAAAGGAGCTCTGCCACTGCCGACCGGCCTGGATCAGCTTCTGCTCCAGTTCCAGCCGTTTCACAATCCGCCAGACCTCGGCCATCATCAGTTCAAGCTGCTGTACATCCTGCTCGG
This sequence comes from uncultured Geobacter sp., assembly GCA_964648885.1. GTDB lineage: Bacteria > Desulfobacterota > Desulfuromonadia > Geobacterales > Pseudopelobacteraceae > Trichlorobacter. Next base: position 1,105 of record CAZYMK010000547.1, read on the forward strand.
TGTAGGGCAACTCTTTGTTGGCCACGCCCACCACCGCCACAATCTTCCGATCCAGATCAAAGACCGGCACGGTCAGAAAACGGTCAAGCGGCACATGCCCTTCCGGATACCCTTTTTTAAGCGGGTTGTCTGCACTGAAGTCGTTGATCAGGATTGTGCGGCGCTGTCGTACCGCCTCTCCCCAGATGCCGGTCTTGTCCAGCTGGTAAATGGTTTGGGGATCGGTCACGCTGCAGGCCGGCATCACTCCGTTGGACCAGGTGTTCAGCACAAACTCCTGCCGGTCTTCATGGTAGTGGTAGATGTAGCCGAACTGGCTGCCGGTGATCTGCAGCACCTTGGCCAGGGCAAAATCGAGCATCTCCTGCAGATCTGTGGCCTGGTACTGGCTGATCTCCAGCAGGGCCTGCAGTCGCTGTTCATTCAGGGCCAAAGCATGGGCTGTCTCGCTCAACTGTCTGGTGCGCTCTGCCACCAACTGCTCAAGTTGATCCGGTGAACGCTTCTGTTCATCCGACAGTATCGGTTTGAGATGGTCCTGTGATGAGGATTCCGGCATAGCCTCGCTCCTTGCCGTACTGCTGATATCCTGCTCTACGGCACTGTCTCTGTGGTGCAGCGGTTTACCACTCTAACACAGGGGCACAGAGATACAGGGGCACAGAGAACATCTGAAAATTCTGTTTTTGTCTTTACCCTGATCTCTTGCCTTTCCCTGTGTCTCTGCATCTCCGCATCTCTGCGTTAAGCTTCTTCTTGTTGAACATCAATCGGCAACCGCACGGTAAAGACCGTGCCGCGCCCCGGTTCACTTTCCACCGTGATCTCACCGCCATGTTTCTTGAT
>CAZYMK010000548.1:0-1947 GCA_964648885.1 uncultured Geobacter sp.
ATCAACATGGATGTGGAAGACCTGCAGTTTGCGGTACTGGATCGGGATCGTACACCCATAAGCCGTGACTACGCCCTCAATCTGGCTGGATCACGGTATTTTCAGGAGCAGCCACCGCTCACGGACTACGCCGACCTGGACCAGCGGCTGCGGGCCGGCCAGATCAGCCTGGCCATCGAACTGCCACCGGGCTTTGGCCGCGACATCAAACGCGGCAGCCCGGTCAGTGTAGGGGCCTGGATCGACGGCGCCATGCCGACCCGGGCCGAGACGGTTAGCGGTTATGTGCAGGGTATGCACAGCCAGTGGCTGGCCGGCCTGGTGCGTGAACAGCGGCAGCCCGGCGTCAGTGCCACCATCGAGACCCGCTTCCGCTACAACCCCGATGTCAGGAGCCTGCCGGCCATGGTGCCGGCCATGATCCCGCTGTTGTTGATGATGATCCCGGCCATGCTGTCGGCGCTGTCGGTGGTGCGGGAAAAGGAACTGGGCTCCATCGTCAACCTCTACGTTACTCCGGTCACACGGCTGGAATTCCTGCTGGGTAAGCAGCTGCCCTATATCCTCCTGGGGATGCTCAACTTCCTGCTGTTGACCGGGCTGGCGGTACTGGTCTTCAAGGTGCCGCTCAAAGGCAGCTTCGGGGCCCTGTCGCTGGCGGCGTTCCTGTATGTGATCGCCGCCACCTCCTTAGGGCTGGTGATATCCAGCTTCATGCGCAGCCAGATCGCCGCCCTGTTCGGCACCACCCTGCTGACCATCCTGCCGGCGGTCCAGTTCTCCGGCATGATCGACCCGGTGTCGTCGTTGGAGGGGGCCGGCGCCCTGATCGGCAAACTCTACCCCACCACCCACTTCCTGACCATCACACGCGGCGCCTTTTCTAAGGCACTAGGTTTTGCCGAACTGCAGTCATCCTTCCTGCCGTTGCTGCTGGCGGTGCCGCTGCTGACCCTGCTGGGCGCGCTGCTGCTGAAGAAACAGGAGCGCTGACCGTGCGGCCGGCCAACATCCTCCATCTGGGTGTCAAGGAACTGCGGGGCCTGCTGCGGGATCCGGTCATGCTGTTCCTGATCATCTACGCCTTCAGTCTGGCCATCTACACCGCCGCCACCGCCATGCCCGAGACCCTCAACAAGGCGCCGATCGCCATCGTGGATGAAGACCGTTCCCAGCTCTCCCAGCGGATCAGCGACGCCTTTTACCCGCCCCACTTCATGCCGCCCTCCCTGATCAGCCTGCGCGAGATGGATGCGCGCATGGACGCCGGCCTGGATACCTTTGCCCTGACCATCCCGGCCTCCTTCCAGCGCAACCTGCTGGCCGGCCGCAACCCCAGCATCCAGCTCAACGTGGACGCCACCCGCATGAGCCAGGCTTTCACCGGCAGCGGCTACATCCAGATCATGGTCGGCAACGAGATCAGTCGCTTTCTGCAGGCCTACGGCGCCGACCCCACGCCGCCGGTTGAACTGGCGCTGCGGGCCCGCTTCAACCCACAGCTGAACAAGACCTGGTTCGGTGCAGTCATGAAGCTGATCGACAACGTCACCATGCTGTCGATCATCCTGACCGGCGCGGCGCTGCTGCGGGAGCGGGAACACGGCACCGTGGAACACCTGCTGGAGATCATGACCGCCAAGGTCTGGGCCATGGGGCTGGTGGTGCTGCTGGCCACGGCCGGCTCCCTGCTGCTGGTGGTCCAGGGCTGGCTTGCGGTACCGATCGAAGGTTCGCTGCTGCTGTTTCTGCTGGGCTGCACCCTGCACCTGTTCGCCACCACCTCGCTGGGGATCTTCCTCGGCACCCTGGCTCGCTCCATGCCGCAGTTCGGCCTGCTGCTGATGCTGGTGCTGCTGCCGCTGCAGATCCTGTCCGGCGGCACCACCCCCCGCGAGAGCATGCCCGAGCTGGTCCGCTACCTGATGATGGTAGCCCCCAACACCC
>CAZYMK010000549.1:0-1944 GCA_964648885.1 uncultured Geobacter sp.
TTTTATCGCAGGCTACCACTTTAAACTATTGTCCGGATTTCGGGGTCCACTATAGAGCGCATCTCCAGGGATGTTTTTCAGGGCCCTGTTCAGCTTGGTTTTTCTCCGCTGTACCCACCAGAACATACTGTATATCTGTAGTAATCTCCTTTGCACAACAATAGTGCCGGATAGTCGTCTCACCCTGACAGAAAAGTCTGCAGGGCTGATTTGACGGGGCCTGCTGCTTCATGTATATCAGGCATGGTTGTTAACAGCCACCACTGGTATGACAATGCGCACAGAATGGAGTCTGGATGTCGGAACAGAAAGGTATACTCAAGGCCGCCGGTATCCTGGGCTCTGCCACCATGCTGTCAAGGGTTTTGGGGATGGTGCGTGACATGGTCATCTCACGGCTTTTTGGGGCCGGCATGGCCACCGATGCTTTTTTTGCCGCATTTCAGATCCCCAACATGCTGCGCCGTTTCTTTGCTGAAGGTGCCCTGACCGCAGCCTTTGTCCCTACGTTTTCCGAAACCCTGGTGCAGGAGGGGGACGAGCGGGCCAGAGAACTGGCTAATATCTGCTTTTCATTGCTCACCATGGTGGTGGCATTGATCACTCTGCTGGGCATTATTTTCTCTCCTGCGATTATCTCGCTGATGTTCCCCGGGTTTCATGCGATGCCGGGGAAATTTGAACTGACCGTATTGCTGAACCGTATCATGTTTCCGTACCTGTTCTTTATATCGCTGGTAGCTCTTTGCATGGGGATCCTCAATACAGTACGCCACTTTTTTACACCAGCCATATCAACGGTGTTTCTCAACATTGCCATGATCCTGGCAGCTCTGGTGTTGCGTCCATTTTTTGAGTATCCGATTACAGCCCTGGCCGTGGGGGTGCTGATTGGCGGACTGGTTCAGTTGCTGTTACAACTGCCTGTGCTGTGGAAAAAGGGATTTCCTGTCCGCCTTCGTTTTACGTTGTCTGATCCCAAAGTCAATAAGATAGCCCTGCTGATGTTACCTGCTACAGTAGGTGTTGGTGTATACTACCTTAATATTACAGTGGGTAATATCCTGGCTTCACTGCTGCCACAGGGATCGGTTTCGTACCTCTACTATGCACAACGTCTGTTTGAGTTTCCGCAAGGGGTCTTTACGGTTTCGGTTGCCCAGGCAGTGTTGCCGGCCATGAGTCGCCAGGCTGCAGCCGGAGATCTGGCTGCCATGAAAGACTCCCTGAATTACGGGGTCCGTCTGACCCTGTTTGTCACCATACCGGCCCTGATAGGATTAGTGGTCTGTGCTGAGCCGCTGATGACGTTGTTGTTCATGGGGGGGCAGTTCAGCTATGCCATGGCCCAGCAGTCTGCTCTTGCGCTGACGTACTATGCAACCGGCCTCTCATGCGTTGCCCTGGTGCGAGTGCTGGCTCCTGCCTTTTATGCCCTGAAAGACACCAAAACTCCGGTAGTAACTGCCTTTATCGCCTTTTTACTCAACCTGGGGTTCAGTCTCTGGCTGATGGGGCCGCTCAAGCATGGCGGTCTTGCCCTGGCTTCATCCTTGTCAGCCCTTGGCAACATGCTGCTGCTTTTCTGGCTGCTGCGGCGCAAGACCGGGCTCTTGGGGGGGCGTCGCATGCTGCGTACTGCCCTGTCTGCCGTTGCGGCATCACTACCCATGGCAGCAGTTGCCTGGTGGCTGACCGGTCTGTGGGATTGGTCGCAGCCGGGACATAAGCTGCCGGGGGCGCTGGTATTGGCCGGCGTTGTTTTGGCAGCCTTGCTGGTGTATGCCGCTTGCAGCAGGTTGTTTCGTTCTGAAGAGGCGGTTGAATTCTGGGGGGTACTACAAAGGAAATTACAACGATGAAAGAGCCAAAACAGGTAAGTGTTTCATTTTATACAACCAGCCTGGGGATGGGGGCGGTGGCAGCCTCGTCGATCGGTATCTG
>CAZYMK010000550.1:0-1944 GCA_964648885.1 uncultured Geobacter sp.
GCCTACAACCAGCAGACAGCCAGATCAGACCAGAAGCAGGCAGCTGAGATCCCCTGGCGCGATTATTTTGTTGAACCGCGCCTGCAAAAGGTGATTGATCTGGCTCTGGCCAACAACCGTGACCTGCGGATGGCACTGCTGAATATCGAAAAGGCCCGGGCCCAGTACCGGATCCAGCGGGCCGACCTGCTGCCGACAATCTCCGGTACTGCCGGCGCCACCATCCAGCGTAGCCCGGCTAATCTTTCCCCCACAGGTCAGGCCCGCACCAGTGAGCAGTACAACGTCGGCCTGGGGGTCAGCAGCTACGAGCTGGATCTGTTTGGCCGGGTCCAGAGCCTGAAAGAGCAGGCCCTGGAGCAGTACCTGGCAACCGAACAGACCAAGCGGTCAATCCGGATCAGCCTGATTGCCGAAACCGCCAATGCCTGGCTTAATCTGGCTGCGGACCAAGAGCGGCTCAAGATTGCCCGTGATACCCAGGCCAGCCAGGAAGAGTACTACCGGATCATGAAGCACCGTTATGATGCCGGTATCACCACCGCCCTTGATCTGTACCAGGCTCAGACCGGTGTTGAGGCCGCACGGGTTGATATTGCCCGCTATACGGCCCAGATCGCTCAGGACCAAAACGCCCTGACTCTGCTGGTTGGCAAACCGCTGGCCGCTGATCTGCTGCCGTCTGAACTGGAACCGGTCACCGCCCTGCAGGAACTGCCGACCGGGCTACCGTCCGAGGTACTACTGAAACGGCCCGATATCCTGACCGCCGAGCATCGCCTGAAGGGGGCCAACGCCAACATCGGCGCTGCCCGAGCCGCCTTCTTCCCCCGCATCGGCCTCTCCGCCTCTTTTGGCACCGCCAGCGCCGATCTCTCCAGTCTGTTCCAGCCCGGCTCCCTGGCCTGGAACTTCATGCCCCAGATCAGCGTGCCGCTCTTTGATACCGGTCGTAACATTGCCGGGCTTGAGGTCAGCAAGGCCGAGCGTGATATCAGCGTAGCCCAGTACGAAAAAGCAATCCAGAACGCCTTCCGGGAGGTGGCCGATGCCCTGGCCCAGCGGGGCACCATCAATGACCAGCTGGCAGCGCAACAGTCACTGACCAACGCCACGGCCGAGAGCCATCTGCTGTCGCAGGCCCGCTACGACAAGGGGGTGGACAGCTACCTGAGCGTCATCATAGCTCAGCGTTCACTGTATAACGCCCAGCAGAACCTGATCGGTGTCCGCCTGGCCCAACTGACCAACCAGACCACCCTCTACAAAGTACTGGGGGGTGGAGCAGCTGTTGAGTAGGCAGCACGTTTCCTGATAGTATCTTGCAGAACAGACCCAAGCAAAGGAGCCTGACTATGGAAACCTCATTCAGTGCAGCGGTAAAAGCCAGAAGAAGCTACTATGGCATCAACAACGAGCAGGTGACTGGTGATGAGCGGATTCATGAGCTAGTGGGAGAGATGGTCACGCACCTGCCGTCGCCTTTTAACTCGCAAAGCTCACGGGTGGTTATCCTGTTGGGTCAGCAGCACGACCGTCTGTGGGATCTGACCAAAGCAGAGCTGCAGAAACTGGTACCGGAGGAAAACTTCCCGGCCACAGCAGAGAAAATTAACAACTGCTTTCGCAGCGGCTACGGTACCCTGCTCTATTTCGAGGATCAAACGGTAGTACAGGGGTTGCAACAGGCCTTTCCCGCCTACGGGGATAACTTCCCGGTCTGGTCCCAGCACGCCTCCGCCATGCTGCAGTTTGCGATCTGGACCGCCCTGGAGCAGGACGGCTGGGGTGCCTCGCTGCAGCATTACAACCCGGTGATTGATGTTGCAGTAGCTGCAGCATGGGATATCCCCTCCAACTGGAAGCTGATTGCCCAGATGCCGTTTGGTAAACCGGTCGCCCAGCCCGGCCCCAAGGAGGTTCAACCGTTGACGGAACGGGTGA
>CAZYMK010000551.1:0-1943 GCA_964648885.1 uncultured Geobacter sp.
AAACCGGTCGCCCAGCCCGGCCCCAAGGAGGTTCAACCGTTGACGGAACGGGTGAAGCTCTACCGGTAATGTTCCGGCTGTACCTGTAAAACGCCAACCTGCAAAAGCCCGTATCCTCTGTTGAGGACACGGGCTTTATTCTTCTGTTTGCGGCTGTTGCTCAGTTGCACTATACTGCGCCTATCTCACCCTTTGGAATTGACTAATGCCAACGGTTTTGCGAATCGGTGCTTTCCGCTTTCACTTTTACTCCGATGAATATCTGGAGCCGCCGCATATCCATATCGAAACGCCTGACGGCGAATGTAAGTTCTGGCTTGAGCCGGTACGGCCAGCCCGTAACAAGGGGGTACCGCCGGTTGTGATCAGACAGCTGGAACGCTTGGTATACGAACATCAGCAGATCCTGAAGGAGCGCTATCATGAATACCATTGTCGCTGAGCAGGTTGAGCCTTTAGCCCTTCGTGTTTGGGTAGAAAAGCGGATGATCTTCGTTGAGCTGACCGACGGAAGGATTGTCGGGTTTCCGGCAGAACGGTTTCGCCTGCTTGCCCGGGCCACTGATGAACAGTTGCAGCAGGTTACGCTGCGCCTGAACGGATACGCCCTGCGCTGGGAAGAGCTGGATGAGGATATAACCGTGCCGGGGATTGTCGCCGGACACTTTCAGTTGCCACTGTACCAGATGGCAGCATAAACAAGGGGGGACTCATGGCACAGAATACCATCTATCTGATCGGAGCCGGGATTGCCGGTTGCGAAGGGTTAAGCTGTAAGGCGCTTGAGGCCATCGGTGAGGCCGAGGTGCTGGTGGGGCGTCAGCGCCATCTGGATCGTTTCCCCACTTTTTCAGGTCAGAAGATAGTACTGGGGGAGCTGCCGCCGCTGCTTGCCTTCCTGCAGTCAACCGACAAACGGGTGGCGGTCCTGGCCAGCGGCGACCCAAACTTCTTCGGCACCGGGCGTTTCCTGCTGCGCAACCTGCCCAAGGAGCGGTTGGAGATCTTTGCCAATGTCACCAGCATGCAGTACGCCTTTGCCCGGATCAAGGAACCCTGGGATGACGCCGTCTTCCTGTCGCTGCAGGGGCGTGGCATGGGGCCTTCCCTTGACAAGATCGTGGCAGCTGAAAAGGCCTGTGTGCTGACTGATGAGGTCAACACCCCGGCTGCCGTGGCCCGTGAACTGCTTGAGCGCGGTGCTGAGGGATACGATGCCTGGGTCTGCGAAGATCTGGGTATGGAGACTGAAAAATTCACCCGCACCACGGTCAAGGGGCTCTTGACCCTGCAGCACTCCGAGCTGAACATCCTGATCCTGATCCGTACCTATGAGCCGAACCTGGCCCAGTACCCCCTGATCGGTATTGACGACGACCAGTTCGCCTCCTTAAAAAAGCTGTTTACCCGTCAAGAAGTACGCGCCGTTACCCTGGCCAAGCTGAAACTGCAGAACGACCAGATCCTGTGGGATATCGGCGCCGGTTCCGGCTCCATCTCCATCGAGGCCTCCAACCTGATCCCCAACGGCAAGCTGTTTGCCATTGAAAAGAACAGCCAGTATCTGCCGCTTCTCAAACAGAACCTGGATAAGTTCTGCGCCCGCAACGTCAAACCGGTTGAGGCCGATGCACCGGAGGGCCTGGATGACCTGCCTGATCCGGATCGGGTCTTTATCGGCGGTGCTGGCGGCAACCTGGAAGAGATCATCGAACAGGTGGACCGGCGGCTGAAGAGTGACGGCATGATCGTGTTGAACGCCGTTACCCTTGATACCCTGACCAAAAGCATTGAGGCCCTGGAGTACCACGGCTATCAGGTGGAGGTCACCTGCATCAACGTTTCCCGCACCCGCCCCTTAAGCGAATACAAGATGTTTGAGGCCCATGACCCGGTCTATATCGTTGCTGCCTGGAAAGGGGCGGAATAACTTTTTAACGGAG
>CAZYMK010000552.1:0-1933 GCA_964648885.1 uncultured Geobacter sp.
CGGACCGGCCAGGTCAGCAATACTATCAGCTTGCTTCAGGAAGGGGCTACGGTTCCGTTTATTGCCCGTTACCGTAAGGAGCAGACCGGAGAGCTGGACGAGGTACAGATCCGTACAATAGAAGAGCGGCTGACTTATTTTACGGAGCTTGAGGCCAGGCGTCAGACCATCCTCTCTTCAATTGAGGAGCAGGGTAAGCTGACCCCGGAGCTGAAAGCCCGGATCGAAACCACCCGCCAGAAGACTGAGCTGGAAGACTTGTATCTGCCGTACAAACCCAAGCGCCGTACAAAAGCCACCATAGCAAAGGAACGGGGGCTTGAGCCGCTGGCTGATCTCATGGCTGCCCAAGAGCAGAACAGTGGCAGTGCGCTGGATGCTGCTGCACCGTTTGTTGATCCTGAAAAGGAGGTCGCCACCCCGGAGGCGGCCCTGGAGGGGGCCGGGCATATCCTGGCAGAACGTCTGGCTGATGATGCAGATTCTCGGGCCATGGTGCGTCGTCTGACCTGGCAGCAGGGGGTCATGGCCACCAGGGTTGTGCCGGACAAAAAGGAACTGGTTACCAAGTTTGAGATGTACTACGACTATCAGGAGCCGTTGAAGGAGGTTCCTTCCCACCGGATGCTGGCCATGCGACGGGGCGAAAAAGAGGAGGTACTGCGGCTTTACCTGCAGGCGCCTCAGGAAGAGATGCTGGCCGGCCTCAAACATCGTCTGATCAAGGGAGAGAGTATCTTCAGGCCTTGGCTGGAGACGGTGGCGGAAGATGCCTACAAGCGGCTGATTGCTACCTCTATTGAGGTGGAACTGCGACTGCAGGCCAAGGATCAGGCTGATGAAGCGGCCATTGCCATCTTTGCCAAAAACCTGAAGAATCTACTGCTGGCGCCGCCTGCAGGGGGCAAGCGGGTGCTGGGAATTGATCCCGGTCTGCGTACCGGTTCAAAACTGGCTGCAGTGGATGAGACCGGCCGCTTTCTGGAGCATGTCACCATCTATCCCCACACTGGAGCAGGCAGGGTGGAGCAGGCCAGGGCAGATCTGCTGCGACTGGTTGAGCAGCATGGCATCGAAATGATTGCCATCGGCAATGGCACTGCCGGGCGGGAAATGGAGTTGTTTACCAAAGAAACCCTGGCCGGGGCAGGCAGACATCTGCCGGTGGTGATGGTCAGTGAGGCCGGGGCCAGTATCTATTCTGCCTCGGAGATCGCCCGTGAGGAGTTCCCGGAGCTTGACCTGACCGTGCGGGGAGCCATTTCCATTGCACGACGTCTGCAGGACCCGCTGGCAGAACTGGTCAAGGTGGACCCCAAGAGTATCGGGGTAGGGCAGTACCAGCATGACGTCAACCAGTCCATGCTTAAAAAGAGTCTGGACGAGGTGGTTGAATCAGGGGTCAACTATGTAGGGGTGGATCTGAATACCGCCTCTTGGGCACTCCTGTCCTACGTGGCAGGGGTTGGCCCTGCCCTGGGTAAAGCAATAGCCCGCTTCCGTGATGAAAACGGACCTTTCGCCTCACGAAAGGCTCTGATGAAGGTGCCCCGTTTCGGGGCCAGGGCCTTTGAGCAGTCTGCCGGATTCTTGCGTATCCGTGGCGGGAAACATCCACTGGACAACACGGCGGTCCACCCGGAACGCTATCTGTTGGTGGAACAGATGGCAGCTGATCTCAAGGTCTCCCTTGAAGAGCTGACCAGAACTCCGGCTTTGGCTGAAAGGATCGACCTGAAGAAGTATGTCAGTGAACAGGTCGGGCTGCCGACCCTGCGGGATATCCTTGAGGAGTTGAAAAAGCCGGGCCGTGACCCGCGCAGGCAGTTCCAGACCGCTGACTTCAGGGATGATATCCGGGAGATCAGCGACCTGAAAGAGGGGATGATCCTGCAGGGGGTGGTGACCAACGTAACGGCCTTTGGCGCCTTTG
>CAZYMK010000553.1:0-1925 GCA_964648885.1 uncultured Geobacter sp.
CCTGTACTGTCTATGCACGGCTGCTGGCAGGTGCGGGGCTGGGGGGAGATGCTGTCCATGTTGTTGCCGGTACCGGCTATGGCCGCTTCAGAATAGCCTTTGGAGATCTGCAGGTAACCGAGATCAGCTGCCATGCCCGCGGGGCGGTCCATCTTTTTCCAGCCACCAGAACCGTACTTGATATGGGGGGACAGGATACCAAGGCGATCAGGGTTGCGCCGGATGGCGGGGTGATTGATTTCTGCATGAATGACAAATGCGCTGCCGGGACCGGCAGGTTTCTGTCGGCTGCTGCCGCAGTGCTGGAGATGCCGCTTGATGAGCTGGCCGCAGTTGCAGCCACCGCAAGGCATCCGGTTACCATCAGCACCACCTGCACCGTCTTTGCAGAAACCGAGATCCTGGCCTGGGTGGCGCGGGGTAAGTCGGTCAACGATATCCTGCTGGGGGCCCATCAGGCGATCGCCAGCCGTTCCCTGGCCCTGCTGAAGCGGGTGGGGCTGCAACCGGCCATCACCTTTACCGGCGGTGTCTCACGCAACAGCTGCATGGTGGCCCAGCTTGAGCAACTGCTCGGCAGCCGGGTACAGGTGGGGGAACAGACCCCCTTTGCCGGTGCCCTGGGGGCGGCACTGTTTGCCCGTGACCGGTTGATCGGCCTGCAGCAGGCGGTTCTGCCATGACGCGCTATGCTGCCGGTATTGACTTGGGGGCTGCCTGCACCAAGGTGATCATAATTGACGCTGACGGGCAGCTGTTGGCCCGCAGTCTGGAAAAGACCGGGTTTCAGCCGGATCAGGCTGCAGCTCGCTGTCTGGCACAGGCACTGGAGGCTGCCGGTCTGGAACAGGGCAACCTGTCTGCCATTATCAGCACCGGTTTTGCCCGGCATCTGGCCTCAATGCGCCACCGGGCGGTGACCGAACTGACCGCTGCAACCCATGGGGCCCGGCTGCTGTTTCCTGCTGCAGGCTCGGTGCTGGATCTTGGCGGACAGACCATCAAGGCCTGCAGGTTTGATGAACAGGGCAGGATTCTGGCCTTTCGCCTGAACGAAAAATGCGCGTCCGGCACCGGCGCCTTTCTGGAACGGACCGCCCGGATCATGGGGGTGGGGTTTGATCAGGTTGACGACCTGGCACGGCAGTCGCTGCATCCAGCTCCTGTTTCATCGGTCTGCGCGGTCTTTGCCGAATCAGAGATCATCAGCCAGCTGATGCAGGCAGTCCCCCCGCAGGATATCATGCAGGGGGCGCTGGTTGCCTGTGTTGACCGTGCCCTGCAGATCCTGCGGCAGGTGGGCCTGCAGGATGAACTGGTGCTGGCAGGAGGGGTGCTGCATTTTTCAACGGCAGCGGAACTGCTGCAGCGGAAACTGGGATGTCAGATGCGGTTGCCTGCTGACGGGATGCTGCAGTTTGTTGCCGCGTTGGGTGCGGCCAGGATCGGCATCCGTTTTGGTACAGAAGTCAGCCCCTGAGCTTGAACCGTTGCACCTTGCCGGTGGCGGTGCGGGGCAGTTCATCCACAAAGAAATAGCGTACCGGTACCATATAGTCTTGCAGGTGAGCGGCCATAAAGCTTCGCAGTTCCTGCTCTGTGGCAGTGCAGTCCGGTTTCAGTATCAGGTGGGCTGCCGGGCGCATCAATCCCATCACCTGACAGGATACCACGGCGCAATCAGCCACTGATGGATGGGTGCGCAGCACCTCCTCTACCTGTATTGGCGAGATCCACTGGCCACCCACCTTCAGCATGTCGTCACTGCGGCCACGGTGATAATAGTACCCATCATCTTCAACAAAGACATCGCCGGTCTTGATGAATCCGTCCGGCAGCATGGTGGCTGCGGTTTTCTCCGGCAGATTCCAGTAGCAGGGGGCTGTGCTCGCTCCCCGTACCTGCAGATGCCCCGTTGTACCGGC
>CAZYMK010000554.1:0-269 GCA_964648885.1 uncultured Geobacter sp.
AGCAGGGATTATCAATGAGCATACCACTGTTCACTGCGGTGGTGATTACGAGATGGGTAAAAGTAAATTCCGCTGTTGGAAATCGAGTGGTCACGGAGCCGTCAATCTGCGTAAATCCCTGAGAGAATCATGCGATGTTTATTATTACTGGCTTGGTGAAAAGGTTGGAGCAGATCGGATTGCTGCCATGGCCGAGCGGTTTCATCTGGGCAAGGAATTGGGGATTGGTTTGCAGTATGAAAAAAAAGGTCTGATTCCTACCATGGCCT
>CAZYMK010000554.1:279-743 GCA_964648885.1 uncultured Geobacter sp.
CCGGTTGCCATTGGCCAGGGCTATGTTCTGATGACACCGCTGCAGCTGGCCTCCATGATCAGCACTGTTGCCAATGAAGGCATAATCTACCGACCGCATCTGGTCAAACAGGTGGTTGATCAGGATGGAAAGACCATACGGGAGTTTGTACCTGAAGTGAAGGGAACCACTGGTATTTCACCGGCCTTTTTTAAGAAGATCAAGCAAGGCTTGTTTGCCGTGGTGAACGAAGGCGGGGGAACAGGCGGCAGCGCTCGGCTCTGGGATCACAAGGTGGCCGGCAAAACCGGCACATCCCAGGTGGTCAAACTGGGTGAAGACCGCAAAAAGGTACTGAAGTACGAACACCGTGATCACGGACTGTTTGTTGCCTTTGCACCGTATGACAAACCGGAGATCGCCGTTGCCGTGGTGGTTGAACATGGCGGCGGTGGCGGGGCTGTGGCAGCGCCGATAGCCGGTAG
>CAZYMK010000554.1:753-1588 GCA_964648885.1 uncultured Geobacter sp.
CAGGTTCGTCGGCAGCTGAAAATCCGCTTGGTGAGGATGCGGCCGTTGAGAAACTGACAGAACCGGCTCAACCGCCACAAACATTGACAACGCATGAGCGGGGTGAAGAACCGTGATTGACCGCCGTCTGGTGACAAATTTTGACTGGACCCTGATCGGACTGGTGTGCATCATCTGCCTGCTGGGGGTGCTGAATATCTACAGTGCCTCTGCCGCCTATAAACTGGCTGGTGCGCCTTACTATATCAAACAGCTGAACTGGATGGCTTTTGGACTGCTGATTTCTCTGGTGGTGGCCAGCCTCGATTATCACATACTGGAAGATTTTTCCTACTGGTTCTTTGGTTTTTTGATCCTCTTGCTGATTGCGGTACTGCTGGTGGGCAAGACTTCTCTGGGTGCAACCCGCTGGCTTAACCTTGGCTTCTTTACCATCCAGCCGTCTGAACTTGTGAAAATCGGCATTATCATCACCTTTGCCCGCTTTTTTAATAATTACCACACGGTTGAGGGATTGACGGTGAAGGATATGCTGTTCCCCCTGGGGATACTGGCCGTGCCGGCACTGTTGATCATGAAGCAGCCTGATCTGGGCACTGCGACCCTGGTGGTGTTGATAGCACTTTCGATGGCGCTCTATGTCGGATTCCGCTGGTCCACCATTGTTACCTTTGTCCTGGTAACCCTGCCGTTGGCCTGGCTTACCTGGGCGGTCTACATGAAGCCGTACCAGAAAAGCCGGGTTCTGAATTTTATCGATCCTGACCGTTCGCGTCTGGGCAGCGGGTATCATATTATCCAGAGCAAGATTGCGGTCGGTTCCGGTGGTCTCTTT
>CAZYMK010000554.1:1600-1917 GCA_964648885.1 uncultured Geobacter sp.
GTTATCAATATCGGCATGGTAATCGGCCTGTTTCCGGTGGTGGGCGTGCCGTTGCCGTTCTTCTCCTACGGCGGCACTTCCATGATCACTTCCATGGTGGGGGTCGGGATTTTGCAGAGCATCAGTATGAGGCGCTTCATGTTTTAGTTCTTCTGTGCTAAAGTGTTTCGATTTTTAACCTGAAAACAATCAGAATCTGGAGTCATGCAATGTTAAGCACCCTGCTACGCAAAGTTATCGGCAGTAAAAACGAACGTGAACTGAAAAAAATGTGGCCGGTGGTGGCCAAAGTCAATGGATTTGAGCCGCAGATGCAG
>CAZYMK010000555.1:0-1177 GCA_964648885.1 uncultured Geobacter sp.
AATAATCAGGTGGTGGCGGTGGTGGGGGTCGGCAACAAGGTTGATCCGTATGATGAAGAAGATGTCCGTCAGCTGCAGGTCTTTATGGAGGGCTGCTGGACCCGGCTGGAGCGATTCAGGATATGTGAGGAGAACGTTGTGGCGCGGCAGCTGGCCCAGGAGGCGGCACGGGTTAAAACCGAGCTGCTGGCCAATATGAGCCATGAGTTGCGCACCCCGCTTAACGGTATCTTCGGCGGTTCCCAGCTGCTGGGCTTTACGTATCTGACCCCGGAACAGCATGAGTATCTGGAGATGATTGATATCTCGGCTGCCAACGAGCTGGCTCTGGTCAACAACCTGCTGGAGCTGGTCAAGCTTGAATCCGAAGGGATCAATGCCGCTCAAGAGGGGTTCTCGTTGCGTGCCATCCTCAATGAAGCGGTCAGGGTGCATCAGTGGGCAGCCAGGGACAAGGGGCTTACCCTCACCCTGGAGGTTGTTGCAAGCACCCCTGACGAGGTGGTGGGTGATCCGATCCGACTGCGGCAGATGTTGCACAACCTGCTGGGAAATGCCGTCAAATTTACCGAAAACGGCGGTATAACGGTGCGGCTCTCTGTGCTTTCGGAAGATGACGGCCAGCAGATGGTCAGGATAGAGGTTAACGACACCGGCATCGGCATTGCCCCGGAAGACCTTGAACGGATCTTTGACCTGCTGACCCAGTGCGATCAGTCCGACACCCGCAAACACGGCGGTCTGGGGTTGGGGCTGGCTATCAGCCGCCGTCTGGCAACGGCCCTGGGCGGCACTATCCGGGTTAACAGCACCCCCGGTGTCGGCAGTTCTTTCCTGCTTGAGCTGCCGGTACAGCCGGCTGAGGCATCAGCAGCACCACCGCACCGCCGACAGCTCAGGCTGCTGCTGGTGGAAGACGACAAGCTGAGTGCGCTGTCAGCCTCATCCCTGCTGCGCAAGATGGGACACTCCGTTACGGTGGCTGCCAATGGTGAGGCAGCTCTGCAGCAGCTGGAGAAGGCCACCTTTGACCTGGTGCTGCTGGATATTCATCTGCCGGGACAGAGCGGGTTTGAAGTCTTGAACCGGCTGCGCGAACAGGAAAAGCAGCAGAACCGTCGCCGGCTGCCGGTGGTGGCCCAGACCGCCTATGTTCGACGCAACTACTATGAGTCGT
>CAZYMK010000555.1:1187-1915 GCA_964648885.1 uncultured Geobacter sp.
GACGGATTTCTGGCCAAGCCGCTGATGCGTGACGAACTGGAGACGGTCATGGAGCGCTGTCTGTACACCTGCCCGGCTGCTGGGTAAACACCGCACTCTGCCTGCAAAACAGGGCGGCAGCACATCTGCCGCCTTCAACTACACTCTGCGACCTATGATCTTTAAAACGGCAGTTACTCACGCAAAGACGCAACGCTCGCAACGAAAACATTCAGTTAAAAAATACCAGCCTCACCCGTTTGGTTGTTTGGCATTTTTATACACTATGCTGTTTTGATTGCGTGGCGTCGTGGCGCCGTTGCGTGAACTGCTTTTTTTGATCTCATAATCAGTTTTCCTGCACCAAGATGCCCTTTTCCGTCCCGGTTTCCCGTTTGCTTGCCGTTACTGCCTTTGTAGGACCATTCCCCCGAAATGCTGACAGACTTTAGCCGACTTGTGGCGTTATTACCGCTGGGGTAACCTGACAGTAAGGATAAAAAGGACTTCTTGCGGAGGATCTCCCATGCTGAGGATTCTGTATGTCGATCGTCACCTGTTGGCCCGTGCTGCTGCCAGTCTGCATTTCTGGCAGCTGGGATACTGGACAGACCTTGTTTCCGGACGAGAGCGGGCTCTGCAGGTGGTGGAGCGGCATCAGTATGATCTGATCATTATCAGCCTTGAACAGCCTGTGCTGGAGGGGTTGGCCCTTGGCTGTGAGATCAGGGAGCTGGAACGTTGCAGCA
>CAZYMK010000556.1:0-1897 GCA_964648885.1 uncultured Geobacter sp.
TGGCCAGTTCAAGCTGATAACCGGCTTCGTCCTCAATGGTGAAGAGCGGCTGGCCGGGAAACACGGTAGCTCCCAGATCGGCCTGCTTTGCCACGATGATACCGGAGATCGGTGCAACGATTCGGGTAAAATCAGCCAATGTTCCGGCAGCCCGTGCTGCTTCCTGGGTCTGCCTCAGACGGGCCTCGGCGCGCGCCACTGCCTGGCCGGCCAGATCCCGTTCGGTCTGGCGGGCTTCAAACTCCTGCCGGGTCAGTGCCTGTTCATCGTACAGCACCTTAAAGCGGCTAAAGGTGGCATCAGCCAGTTTCTGGCGGGCCTGGGCTTCTTCAAGGCTACGCTTGGCCTCATCTATGGCAGCCACGGCACCGGTGGCATGGGCCACGTTTTCGTGAGATTCCAGCTGCCCCAGCAGCTGTCCCTTCCTGACCCGGTCACCTTCGCGGGCCTGCAGCAGGTTGACCGTACCCGGTATCCGGGCCGAGACCAGGGCGCTGGTGCGCGCACGCACAGTGCCGACTGCTTCAAGGGTCTCCGGCAGATCCTGTACAGCAATGGTCGTCAGGGTCAACCCGCTGACAACCGGTGGAGCTGTCGGTGCATGACCTTTGGTGTCACTGCAGCCGCTTAAGCTTACTGCTGCTGCCAGCAGCAGCACAACAGGATGGGGGAATCGCATTACAGAACCTCCTTCAAAAAGGTGCCGGCGCTGTGGTACAGCCGACCGGTGGCCAGCGACAGATTGGATTCACTCTCCACCAGATTTGCTCTGGCCTGGTTCAGGGCGCTCTGGGCGTCCAGCAGCTCTAGCATACTCGCCAGAGCATTATCGAAACGCTTCGACAGCAGGCGGACGGTCTCTTCAGCTGACTGCAGGGCAGCTGTTGCCACCTGAAGGCGTTTTTCAGCCTCATGGCGGCGCAACCAGGCTTCATGCACCTGATAGCTGATCTCTTTACGGGCCTGCTGCACCTGCTCGGCAGCGGCGGATCGGGAGGCCCGGGCCTGTCCATCACCATGCCAGGTTCTAAATCCGTCAAAGAGATTCCAGCGCAGCGTTACCCCGACCGCCCAGGCATCGTGTTCATGGCCAAAGGGGGTGCTACTGTCGTTCATTTGCCATGAACCAAAGGCGCCGACCGTTGGCAGAAACCCTGATCGGGCCTGCAGCACCGTTGCATCGGCCTGCTCTTTCCCCAACTCGGCAGCCCGCAGATCACGTCGATCCTGCTGGGCAGTACTAACCAGACGGTCACGATCCTGCGGCATCTTCAGCTGCAACGGTTCACCGGCATCCAGTTCATCGCCCGGTTGACCACCGGTTGCCAGTGCCAGCTGCATCCTGGCCAGGATCAGATTGTTGGCGGCACTGATCTTTTGTTGTTCCATGGCAGCCAGATGAGTGGCGGCACGCAGTTCATCCGACTTCAGCCCCAGACCGGCGGCTGTTCTGACACCTGCCTGCCGTGCGCTTTCAAGGGCCTCATCCAGGGCCTTGTCTGCAGCTGTCAGCTGGGCCTTGGCCTTGTGCACCTCCAGGAACTGCTGGAACACCTGAAAGGCCACCTGCTGGCGCACGACCTCGGCAACTGCTTCCTGACGTTCAGCTCCATACCGGGCAACGGCACTGCCTGCCCACGCCCCCGGTGCCAGCAGCGGCTGTTCAAGGGTAAAGGATGTCTTGAAGTCCGCCACCGGTGCGGGGTTATTCAGCTTCAGCATGTCGTTTTGCGCATCAAACCGCCCCTGGTTGAGCTTCATCATGAAGGTGTTGACCGGCAGGTTAGAGCGGGTCCAGCTCTCTTCAAAGGTGAGGCTGGGCAGATAGTGCAGGGCGGCTGCCCTGGCCCCTGAACGGGCAGCCTCTGCCTGGAACGCGGCTGCTCGCGACAGGTTG
>CAZYMK010000557.1:0-1422 GCA_964648885.1 uncultured Geobacter sp.
GAGAAGCAATTACAGCAGCTTCAAGACAAGATGCTCAATGACCCCCGAATAATGGAACTTATTCTGGCACTCCAGAATGATCCTGACATGCTGTCTCTGCTCAATGATCCCTCTTTTTTACAGGCAGTCAGTAGTAGAGATGTCGGCAAACTGGAGCATGACTCCCGCTTTACAAAGCTTATGGGTAACCAGAAAATCAGACAAATCATTGATCGAATGAAATGAGGGAAGCACTATGGCAATGACCGTTGAAATCAGGAATAACAAGCTGTGTATCGAGATAGATCTGGAAAAACCAACACCATCGTCTTCCGGCAAGACACTGGTGGTAGCCAGCACCCATGGCAATCTCGTAACCACTGCCGAGGTGGATGGAAAGCCGATCACCATAGGGCTTAATGCCTACATCAAGCCCTGACCAATCATGTGTGGTCTTACTCTGGAGGAAGCCCCGGATGTTTGAAACACAATACAACGAAGAGATGGAAGCTGAAGTAAAACGTCTTGAAGCAGAAAAAGCCGCACAGGAGGCACGAGCCATGAACATAGGATTTGTCGGTCTGGGAATTATGGGCAGTGCCATGGCAGCCAATCTGCAAATGGCAGGTTACAAGCTGACGGTCTGGAACCGTGCAGCTGACAAATGCAGTCAGTTGCTTGCCAACGGAGCGGTTGTAGCGGTATCTCCCAAAGCCGTTGCCGAAACTTCTGATATCGTCATAAGCATGATGGCTGATCCTGCTGCAGTTGCTGCAGTGCGTGATGGCTCGGACGGAATCATCGCCGGACTTAAACCGGGTAGTGGCTATATTGATATGTCTACGGTTGATGAGGAAACAGCACGACAATCAGCCCAACTGTGTACAGCAAAAGGTGCATTGTTTCTTGAAGCACCGGTGGCTGGCAGTCGAAAGCCTGCAGAAGATGCAACGCTCACCATTATGACTGCCGGTGATCGTACGCTGTATGACAAAGCCTATCCACTCCTTGAAAAGATGGGCAAAAAGATACTCTTTCTGGGTGAAGTAGGAAATGCAGCCCGTATGAAACTCGCCAACAACCTGATAATGGGTGGCATGTTGACCGCTTTTTGTGAAGGGATGGCTCTTGCAGCAAAAACGGGGCTGGATACTGGCCAGCTACTTGACGTACTGGATTCCGGCGCCATGTCCAATCCGATGTTCAGAATGAAAGGCAATCTGGTCGCTCAAAACACTGATTTCCCGGTAGCCTTCCCACTCAAGCATATGCAGAAGGATTTGCGTCTTGCACTGCAACTTGCCGAAGAATCCGGCCAACCACTTTTTGCAACGGCAACCGTTAATGAATTATTCAAAAAGGCACTGGCTGAAGGATTGGGGGATAGCGATTTCAGTGCTGTCAGCAGGGTTATCAGGGGTTAAGGCGTTGCACGTGTGGAAT
>CAZYMK010000557.1:1432-1890 GCA_964648885.1 uncultured Geobacter sp.
GACCACTCTGCCGTGAAGTGGAATCGCATCTGGTGACAGGAGCATAAGCATGCCCACAACAATTGCTTTCGATGTGTACGGCACATTGATTGACACCCACGGGGTAGTTGTCTCCCTGCAACGAATGATCGGTGATAAGGCGTTACCGTTTTCAAAGACGTGGCGTGAAAAACAGCTGGAATATTCATTCCGCCGTGGCCTGATGCAGAACTACGCTACCTTTGCCGTCTGCACTGCACAGGCCCTTGATCATACCTGTGCCCTGTTTAACCTCGTACTTACTGACGAACAGAAGGAGCAGCTGCTCAGTATCTACAGGATTCTGCCAGTCTTTGATGATGTCGCTGCAGGGCTTGTTGTCGCCCGTGATGCAGGCTTCAGACTGTTCGCCTTTTCAAACGGCAGCGCCGATGCCATTGAGACCCTGTTGGCCAATGCCGGTATCAGAGACCTGTTTC
>CAZYMK010000558.1:0-1454 GCA_964648885.1 uncultured Geobacter sp.
CCTGCACACAGGACACGCTGCCGAGTTCAGTGCTGAGACGCATCATGCCGACGGCAGTGTGCCGGGTGGTACCGCCAACGACGTGCATGACGCCCCCTGCCATGACCAGGGCAGCCCGCATAGCGACCATTGCTGGTGCTCACATCTGCATCTGCAGGCAATGGTCTTTGATTCTGTGTATCGTACCCCGCCTGCACTTGAAAAACAGTTTACCGCCATCGTTCCCCACCTGATACCCCGGGAGTATTCTCGCATTCCGTTCATACCGCCTCGAACCGCCGTCTGACCCCGAACCGCGACAGTACCACTGATTCACTACATTTTTAAGGAGTCTGTCCATGCGCATTATTCGCTATGTGTCGACGCTCATTCTGTGTGCATGCCTGAATACCGTTCCCCACCAGGCCTGGGGAATGGAACCGTTGCTGACTGTTGAAACAGCAGTTACACAGGCACTGGCAAACAGTATCGAGCTATCGGCTGACAAAGAAGAACTGAAAGGATTTCAGGACGCGGCTGACAGGATACCGCTGCTGGATAATCCGGTTCTGGAACTTGAAGGAAAAACCGGCGCACTGACCGGCAGCCCTGACGACCAGGGTTTCAGTATTGCCCTGCTGCAGGAGATCCCTCTGGCTGCTGTCGGCAGCAAGCGTCGTATTGTTGCACGGGCAGAGGCTGATCTGGCCCGCCTGAAAATCAGCGAACGCGCGCTGAAACTTGGCGATGAGGTACGCAGAAGCTGGGTAGCCTGTGCAGTTGAGCAGCAGCGCCTTGCACTGGTGCAGGCACAGACGGAGATTGCCGCACGATTGCACGCCATAGCCGGCGAGCGGTTCAAGGCCGGTGATCTGCCGGAACTGGAAGTCAGGCTGGCAGACCTGGATCTGCGTAAACAGCAGTTGCGCCTGACTGAGCAGCAGAACGCCCTGGCTACGGCCCGCAGACAGTTGGCCAGGCTGCTGGGCCTGGCAGGGGAACAGGAACTGCCGCAGCTGGTAATTGCGCCTGCCCCCCGCACTCAACTTTCCGCTGACGGGCACCTGCTGTCGCAGGCTTTGCAACAACGGGCCGACCTGCTCGTAATGCACAAGGAAACCGAGCGTGACCGGTCTGCCCTGGAACTGGCCCGGGCCGAGGCGCTGCCGTCAGTGACCGTCGGGTTTTCCTACAGCAACGAACGTTCATCGCAAAACACCTATGACCTTGCCGCCGGACAGCTCCTGCCTGGAAAAGAGCGGACCAACGACCATATCCTGGGGATGAAGCTCTCCATCCCGCTGCCGCTGTTTTCGCGCAATCAGGCCGAGGTGGCCAGGGCTAGCGGTCGGGTACACGCGGCCAGTGCGCGTATTGAGGCCCTGAAGCGCACGGCCGAGGTCGAAATCAGGGATCTGCTGGCGTACTATCGCCTGGCACAAGGGGCCTGGGAACTGCATCGCTCAACACTGGGG
>CAZYMK010000558.1:1481-1888 GCA_964648885.1 uncultured Geobacter sp.
CCGCTGCACGGGAAAACCTGAACATCCAGGAACAGGCCTTTGCCCTGGGTGAAGTTGGCATGCAGATAGTGCTGGACGAAAAACGGCGAATGGCAGAACAGCAGGAGGCTGAGCTGAAGGCCCTGCAGCTGGCCCTTGATACCTATAGCAGACTGGAGGTCGCAACCGGCGGCACTCCGGCAATCTCTGGAGGAAGACCATGATACGCATTGTTTTGGGGCTGCTCACCACCGCCCTGCTCTTCATACTGATCGGCTGCAGCAAACATGACCACAAGGACCAGGAGCAAGCTCATACCGAAGATTTGACAACGCAGGTCACGGTCTGGAGCGATAAAAGCGAGCTGTTTATGGAATACGATCCGCTCAAGCCGGGCAAAAAAGCGAGCTTTCTGATCCACCTGACCC
>CAZYMK010000559.1:0-248 GCA_964648885.1 uncultured Geobacter sp.
CAGTGGACCTCCGGCCGGTTTGACGCAGCCCTGTCCGGATTCAGCCATACGCGTTACCTCCTTTGTTAAAATCGCGGGGAGGACTGACAGCTCCTCCCCGCATAAAACTTAACAGATGTTAATCAGCATGCAAGGGGTGTACGAAATATTTCCTGAAAGCCATCCGGCTCAGTTCAGATCAAAACGGTCGGCGTTCATCACCTTGGTCCAGGCAGCGATAAAGTCCTGCAGGAATTTTTCCTGTGAAT
>CAZYMK010000559.1:301-1884 GCA_964648885.1 uncultured Geobacter sp.
ACGTCCTTCAAAAAGATCGGCATCAGCTGAAGTCGGCTTCCAGGCCGTGCCCATATCAAGCAGATTGACAAAGAAATCATTAGTCAGTGTCTCTGGCCGCCTGGTGAACACGCCATGTTGTGATTGTCCATAGTTTGCACCAAGTACCCGCAAGCCGCCGATCAGCACGGTCATTTCCGGAGCAGTCAAGGTCAAAAGCTGTGCCCGATCAATAAGCAGTTCTTCAGCAGTTACAGCATATCTGGCCTTCTGGTAGTTGCGGAACCCGTCAGCCTTGGGCTCAAGAACACTGAAAGAAGGTGCATCGGTCTGCTCTTGTGAAGCATCAGTGCGACCTGGCGTAAAGGGTACCGTTACGGTCTGACCGGCATTCTTTGCAGCCTGCTCGATGGCGGCGCAACCACCCAGTACGATCAGGTCAGCCAGCGAGACCTTTTTGTTGCCTGTTTGGGCACTGTTAAACGCCTGCTGGATACCTTCCAGAGTTGTGAGTACGGTTGCCAGCTGGGCGGGCTGGTTGACCTCCCAGTCTTTCTGCGGGGCCAGACGAATACGGGCACCGTTGGCACCGCCACGCTTGTCTGAGCCGCGGAAGGTGGAGGCAGAGGCCCAAGCGGTTCCAACCAGCTGCGATACCGGAATACCGGTTGCAAGAATCTGTGCCTTGAGACTGGCACTATCCTGCGCATCTATCAATGCATGATCAACTGCCGGCACCGGATCCTGCCAGATCAGCTCTTCAGCCGGTACCTCAACTCCCATATAGCAGGCCTTGGGCCCCATATCACGGTGGGTCAGCTTGAACCAGGCCCGGGCAAAGGCATCGGCGAACTGATCCGGGTTTGCCAGGTAATTACGGGCAATTTTTTCGTAAATCGGGTCAAACTTGAGCGACAGGTCTGCCGTGGTCATCATGGGGCGACGTCTTTGAGAAGGATCATGGGCATCAACCACCATATCCTCGTCCTCAACATCCTTGGCCAGCCAGATATAGGCACCTGCCGGACTCTTGAGCAGTTCCCACTCATACTTGAACATCACCTTCAGGTAACCCATATCCCATCTGGTTGGATTTGGTTTCCAGGCCCCTTCAATGCCGCTGGTGATAGTGTCGCCCCCTTTGCCGCTCTTAAAGCTGCTGATCCAGCCCAGTCCCTGCTCCTCAAGAGCAGCGGACTCCGGCTCCGGCCCGACATGATCGGCAGTACCGGCACCGTGGCATTTGCCAAAGGTATGACCACCTGCAATCAGGGCCACGGTTTCTTCATCGTTCATGGCCATCCGGGCAAAGGTCTGCCGGACATCATGAGCCGACTCTGCCGGAATAGGCTGCCCATTGGGCCCCTCAGGATTGACGTAGATCAGGCCCATCTGCACCGCAGCCAGCGGATTTTCAAGATCACGTTTACCGCTGTAGCGCTGGTCTCCCAGCCATTTGTCCTCAGCTCCCCAGTAGATATCCTCCTCCGGCTCCCAGACATCTTCACGGCCACCGGCAAAGCCGAAGGTCTTGAAGCCCATTGACTCCAGGGCGCAGTTACCGGCCAGGATCATCAGGTCTGCCCAGGAGATCTGCTTGCCGT
>CAZYMK010000560.1:0-1861 GCA_964648885.1 uncultured Geobacter sp.
GTGGGGAAAGCTGGGGGGCAGAACTGGCAGCAACCTGGCAACCGTCTGAGCTGCTGACCCTCACCGCCACCTATGCCTGGCTTGAGACGCGGATGCAGAGTGACGAACCACCTGAGATCAAATACCAGCTCTCCCAGATCGGTAATACCCCTGAACAGCAGTTTGGTCTGCGCACCGGCCTGACGCTGCCGGCCAACCTGCGGCTCGATCTCTGGCTGCGCTATGTGGACCGCCTGCAGCGGGACCGCGTCAACGACTACACCGAGCTGGATGCCCGGATCGCCTGGACACCGCGCAAGGACCTTGAACTCTCACTGGTGGGCCAGAACCTACTGCAGCGTTACCACGATGAGTTCTCAGGGGACATCTTCGGTTCACCCGCCACCCGCATTGAACGGGGCCTGTACGGTAAGGCCACCTGGAAGTTCTGATATGACCCTGCGTTGTACATTATGCATCGTCGGCCTGGTACTGCAGTCACTGCTCTACCCACTTCCCGGTCAGGCGCAGCACCACAACGATGCCGTGGCAAGTCTCAAGGCGGCCCACATCTACACCATGACCAGATTTATCAGCTGGCCTTCCCGCAGCTTTACCGACAGCAACGAACCGTTCAGGATCTGCATCAACGGCCCCAATACCGTTGTCAGGGCCTTTCGGGCATTGCAGGGCAAACCGGCAGGCACGCGTACGGTCGCGGTTGTTGCCGTGGAAGAGCAGCAGCAGGCACAGCAATGTCAGATCCTGTATCTGGCCGGTCACAACCAGGAAGAAAATCGTCTGCTGCTGACCGGCGTCAAAGACCGACCGGTCCTGACCGTGGTGCTGGATCGTTCGCTGCTGGAACAGGGGGCAGCGATCCATCTCTATATCCGGGGAGACCGGCTCGGCATGGAGATCAGACAGCAGACCGCCCAGAAGAAGGGGCTGGAGATCAGCAGCCGCCTGCTCTCCCTCTCACGCCCAGAGGCAGGGGGGCAGCCATGACTCTCAGAGAACGATTCCTCACCTTTTCCCTTGAACGCAAACTGATCCTGATCATCATGGCCATCAGCACCCTGGCCCTGGTGGCCGGTACCAGTCTGCTGCTGGCGCTGCAGATCCGCCAGATGCACCGCTCGAACCTTGTTGTTGTTACCACCATTGCCGATATTGCCGGCAACACCTGTATTGCACCGCTCTCCTTCAAGGATAGCCGAACTGCTGCCGAGCTGCTGGCCTCGCTGCGCTACCACCCCCAGATTGAGCAGGCCGTGGTCTTTGACGCTTCCGGCAATGTGTTTGCCGGCTATGAATCACCGTCAGTTACTGCAACGCAGCCTTCACAGGACAACAGGTCATTGCTCCGGGACAGCCACCAGATCAGTCGGCCAATCCTGTTCGGCAACGAGCAACTGGGCAGTATTACGGTACGCTATAGCTTGGGAGAGCTGTACCGGCGTATCCTCGAATATTTCGCCATTCTGGCCGCAGTACTGACAGCCGTGACCGCACTTTCGCTGATCATTGCCCAGCAGCTGCAGCGGCTGGTCTCCGGACCGATCCTGCAGCTGGCCGAGGCGGCGCAGCAGGTGTCGTTGACCGGTGATTACAGCATCCGGGCCGATAAGATCAGCGATGATGAGACCGGTCGTCTGGTGGATACCTTTAACGAGTATACCCGCACCAAACAGCTGGAGAGTGAACTGATCCGGGCCAGGCAGGCAGCCGATGAGGCCAGCCAGACCAAGAGCAACTTCCTTGCCACCATGAGCCACGAGATCCGCACCCCGATGAGCAGCGTACTCGGCATGCTGGACCTGCTGCAGGAAAGTCGGCTGGATCAGGAACAGCTTGAATTTGTGGAGCATGCCCGGGTATC
>CAZYMK010000561.1:0-1854 GCA_964648885.1 uncultured Geobacter sp.
CTCCTTCCACCAGGGTACGCAGCCCGTCTTCGATCAGATGCAGCCGGGAGAGGTCGTTAATAGTGACCAGCCAGAGCGGTTGCGGTTCTGCAGTCAGGGCGGTGATGGTGATCTGAAAAAAGCAGAAGCCGGTGGCTCCGGCAACGGTTTTTTCGGTCTGATACGGTAGTGTCGCGTCAGGGGCAGCACAGATGTCCAGCGCCTCCTGCAGCCAGCCTGGGGCCAGGGTGCTGCCGGCAACCGGGGTGGTGCCGCCGTCCAGGTCGGTCAGCAATCTGTCGGCCGCAACGTTGGCATGGCTGATCAGGCCGTTGCGCAGCAAAAGCAGCACCGGCACCGGCATCGCCTCGACCACCTGGATATAATGTGCGCTTGCCAGCTTCATCGGTACCTCCCTGTCAGCCATGCATAGTAGTCGCAGCGTCAGAAGCTGTCAATTACGCATCTTGACCCGATAGAGTTGCTGGGCTACTCTGTCAGGAAGATTAAAGTACTCAGGGGGGTGAGGCATGGACGATCTGGAAAAGCGATTGCAGGAGCTGCAAGCCAAGGTACTAGGCTATGGCAAGGAAAACCAGACCGAGCTGGTGTATGTACTGGCCGAAGGAGTCAGGCTGATTACCGGCCAGGACCGGATCAGGATCTACCTGGAAGATCTGATTGCCGGGGCGCTTACCTGTGCCTTTGCCGGCGGCCTGAGCAGTGCTGAGCTGCACGAGGCGGTTTTTCCGATTGTCAGTCAGGAAGCCCTGGTTTCACGGGTCTTTGTCAGCCAGTACCCGTCTGAATTCTCAGCCGTAACCGCTGTTGAGTATCCCCTGGACAGGGTCATTTCGGAGCGTTTCGGCATAGCTGCAAGCTGGTGCATGCCGCTGGTCAGCCGGGGCCGCTCTATCGGTGTGCTCTGCGTGGATAGCGATCAGCAGGGGCTGCGTTTGCCGGGCCGGGTCAAATCCCGCCTTGCCGAGTATCTCCTGATGGTGGGGGAGAGGCTTGATGAGGCCCGCAGCTATCATCAGCAGGTGCAGTTGGCACGGCGTCTTGAGGAGTCTAAAAAGCGGGAAGCGGCGGGTCAGATGGTCCGCTCGGCGGTTCGACTGGTTGATCGGGTGGTGCTGGCCTCGGTGCTGACCCCGGTGGTGGCGGCAGACGGCACGGCATCGCTGGCAGCGCTGGCCAGCCATGCCGAAGATCCGGAGCTGCAGGTGCAGTACGAACGTCTGGGGGCCATCCTGCTTGAGCCAGGGGCCTCGTTGATCTCCCGCTATGTGGACCCGCAGGGGGTGATCAGTGATGAACGCCTGCTGAAACCGCTTTTTATCGATGACCTGAGCCGTCATGCCCTGCAGAAACGGGAACTGACTGAACAGATGTCGCTGCGCAGCCTGTATGTGGTGCCCCGCTATGATCCCCGGACCCGCAAGGTGATCTGCCTGGTCAATTATTTCTGCCACGAGACCTACCGTTTTAGCGAGTTTGAGATGGGTCTGTTGCAAGGTCACGCCGAGATGGCGGCCAGTGTGGTCAGCGGGGTTGGTGGTGAGCATCTGGAGATCAGGGTGCTTTCCGAGATCACCGACCTGCTGAATGAAGGTGATCCCTCATTGCGGCCGTTTCTGACCAAGGTGCTGGCCAAGGCAACGGAGCTGATCGGGGCCGATACCGGCAGTATCGCCTTGGTGGAGGAGCGTGAAGGACGGCGCTGGCTGGTGGTGGAGGACGAGCAGGGTACCATTATCGGGGCCAAGAACAAGGAGTGGCTCAAGCGCTACATCCCGCCGTTTCCGGTGGGGGGGCATGAGCTGCCGCCGGAGGAGCGCAGTCTGACCGGTTATGTTGCCTGGAGCAGGCAGG
>CAZYMK010000562.1:0-1853 GCA_964648885.1 uncultured Geobacter sp.
TCCAGACCTTTCGTGACCCCCGGATGCGGGTGGTGCTGTTTGTGCTGCCGATGATTCAAACCGTGATCTTCGGTTATGCGGTTAATATGGATGTGCGTCAGATCCCCACAGCGGTGATTGATCGGGATAATTCACCTCAAAGCCGCGACCTGCTGCAGACTCTGTTCGCCTCGGGGCATTTCAGGCAGGTGGCGCATATTGAACATGATCAGCAGGCAGCCCGCCTGCTTGACAGCGGCAGGGCGCGGGTGGCGGTGGTGATCAATCACGGCTTTGCCGGTCAGCTGGGCAGAGGCGGTACGGCATCAATGCAGGCGTTGATCGACGGATCTGATTCCAACACTGCCGGGGTGATTCTGGGCTACCTGTCTCGCCTGGCTGAGGAGCGTAATCTGCAACTGCTGACTGAGCATGCCGCCCGCAGCGGCATCATCGTACCTCCTGCAGCCGTTCGGCTGGAGAGTCGGGCCTGGTTTAATCCCGATCTGGCCAGCCCGCCGTTTTATGTGCCGGCGGTGATTGCCAATATCCTCTACATCATCACCATGCTGCTGTCAGCCATGGCGGTGGTGCGGGAGAAGGAGATCGGTACCATTGAGCAGGTGATTGTGACTCCGATCCGCAAGTATGAGTTTATTCTGGGTAAGACCCTGCCGTTTGTGCTGATCGGCTATGCCAACGTGTTTCTGATCAGCCTGGTGGGGTGGCTGGTTTTTCGGGTACCGGTGCGGGGCAGCATTACGTTGCTGATTCTGGCCACCGGCCTGTTTTTGATGAGTTCTCTGGGGACCGGTCTGTTTCTGTCCACCATCAGCCAGACCCAGCAGCAGGCCAAGATGAGCGCTTTTTTCATCATATTTATTGCCATGCTGCTCTCCGGTTTCGCCTTTCCGATTGAGAATATGCCGTTGCCGGTCCAGTGGCTGACCGTGATCAACCCGGTACGTTGGTTTATGGAGATTATCCGGGGACTGTATCTGAAGGGGGTAGGGGCGGTGATCCTCTGGAAACAGCTGGCCATGCTGCTGCTGATCGGTACGGCAGTGCTGGGTACGGCTGTGCTGCGTTTCAGGAAGACCGTTGGATAAGGGCGTTGTTCTGGTTGACAAGCCTTCTGCTACTGGCTAAGGTCGCCACGTGCGTAAGTGCTACTTTGGTGAGGTGACTGATGAAACGATTGCTGGTGGGGCTGGTTGCAGCAGCGTGTCTGTGCGGGTCGTATCCGGCTCTGGCCGCAGAAGAGAAAGACCCCAAGAAGCAGGCTGAACTGCTGGAAAAAATCAAGCTGCTTGAACAGCAGATTGCCGATTTGACGGCGCTCAAGCTCAAAAAACAGAGCCTGCCGGTCAAGCGTGAGCAGTGCATGAAGGTGGTGGGGGTTGAGAGCTACTGCACCTGTGTGGTGGAGAAGCTGCCGGCATCGGTTGATTACCGCCAGTTTGTCAACCTGCTGCTGACACCGGCCAAAGAGTTCGGTTATGACAGCATGAGCAGTGAGCAGAAAAAAGATATTGATCAGACCCTGGTGGTCTGGGCAAAGTGTGTTGACTACAAAGGCCCCAAGGGGGCCGGTTTTCTGGATGGCATTCTGAACCGGGATACGCTTTTTTAGGCATAAAAAAGGGATGACGCTAATGAGCGCCATCCCCGTGTAGCCTGCCGTTTGCCGGAGGTTTACTTCTGGTAGCCCAGCTTGGAAGAAATCTCCTCTGCAGCGCGAACAGCCAGCGGAATCAGTTCGCGGTTGATCCGGTCATCAGAAAAGCGCATCGATGGCCCGGAAATGCTGACGGCACCGATGATCCGGCGGGTGTAATCGCGGATCGGCGCGCTGACGCACTTGACTCCTTCGT
>CAZYMK010000563.1:0-1853 GCA_964648885.1 uncultured Geobacter sp.
AAACCGACCCGAAACCGGGCAGCATCAAGCATTGCCTGCGTCACTTTGGGTGCATCATCAGATATTGCTGAAGAAGAGCGCCTGTTCTTCTTTATCTGCTTTTCGGATTGAGATGACATGAATTTCCTCCTCTGCTTCCGTATGCGCTACCAGAACCACTACCTGTGAACCGTACAACCCCATGGTGATCCACCGCTGTTCTCCGTAGTCAAATCTGCTGTCTTCCCAAGTGAATGTTGGACCGGCAAATATTTCAGCAGCACGGGCGAAGTCAATACCATGCTTCTTTATATTGCTGATCCGCTTCTTTTCATCCCATGTGAATAGCATAGCACAATTATACATATATTTATGCATATTGCAAGGAGTATATACGCGGGAGAACTGTCATCAGCAAATCGTGTCCTGACAGCCTCAAGATCTCCCCCCATAACTGGCGTTATAGCAATAACGTCGGTTATCACAGCATAACAATATGACATCAAAAGACTATCCACAGACCGCGCCACTGCTGCCATAACCAACGTTATACCCCTTACCCCTTATACAACACCCCGAACCACCAAAATTAAGTTAGCTATAACAACCCGTTACGCACAAGCCAGCCCGTTGGCATACTGTCTGCTCAGTACCATGACAACGCTTACTACTTTCGCCCTGCGGGGCACGACAAACGACGTAACGTCAAGGAGGTCTGTCATGGCAATGTTCTGGATTCAATTCGTGCTGGTACTTGGGGCTGTATTAATCGGTATCCGCCGAGGTGGTGTCTCCCTCGGCCTGATTGGCGGTCTGGGGGTTTCACTGCTGGTATTGGGCTTCCGTAGTGCTCCGTCTGAGCCGCCGATTGCGGTGATGCTGATCATTCTGGCGGTGGTAACCGCCTCGGCAACCCTGCAGGTGGCTGGTGGTCTTGATTATCTGGTGCAGCTGACCGAGCGGATGCTGCGGGCCCACCCCAAGTATGTGACCATCCTTGCCCCGCTCTCAACCTTCTTCCTGACGGTCTGCTGCGGCACTGGCCATGCCGTCTACGCCCTGCTGCCGGTGATTGCCGACGTGGCACTGAAGACCGGCATCCGGCCTGAGCGTCCGATGGCCATCTCAAGTGTGGCCTCACAGATGGGCATTACCGCCAGTCCGGTGGCCGCTGCCGTGACCTTCTTCCTGGGGTTTGCAGCCAAGGCCGGGTATCCGGTGACGCTGGTGGATATCATCATGGTTACCATGCCGGCCGGTGTGCTAGGGGTGCTGGCAGCGGCTGCCTGGAGCTTCAATCGCGGCAAAGATCTGGATAAAGACCCAGAATTTCAAGCCCGTCTGGAAGACCCCGATTTCCGTAACTCACTGAACGCCAGCGTTACCACTCTGGATCAAAAGATCTCTGCCGCCGCCAAGCTTTCAGTGGTACTATTCTTCAGCGGTGTCGGCTCGATCATCTTTCTGGCCAGCTTTCCGGAATTGTTACCGCTGGGGCATAACGGCAAACCGGTTGCCATGACCACGGTGGTGCAGTTTGTCATGCTGGCCTTTGGTGCCTTCATCATGTTTGCCGCCAATGTCAAGGCCAAGGATATTGCCCATTCCAGTGTGTTTACAGCCGGTATGATTGCGGTGGTCTCCATCTTCGGTATCGCCTGGATGAGTGACACCTTTATCTCGGCCAACAAACTGTACCTGATCGACAACATCGGCGCCATGGTCAAGGCAGCCCCCTGGACCTTTGCCATCGCCACCTTCTGCATCTCAGCCTTTGTCAAAAGTCAGGCTGCCACCCTGGCCATTACCCTGCCGCTGGGCCTGGCTCTGGGTTTACCGGTTCCCCTGCTGCTGGGTCTGATGCCTGCCAGCTA
>CAZYMK010000564.1:0-1848 GCA_964648885.1 uncultured Geobacter sp.
CAGCGCCAGCACCATGCAGATAAAGACAGGCCGTACAAACGATGCTCCTTTCCTGATGACCAGCCGGGCACCGATCCGGGCACCAATAAACTGTCCTGCCCCCATGACCAGTCCTGGCACTATCTGCACCTGTCCGGCAAGAAGGAAGAACAACAGCGCGGTTGCATTGCTGGTGAAGTTCATGACCTTGGTGTAGGCGGTGGCGCGTACCAGCGAATAGCCAAGCAGCAACATGAACGCCATGGCCCAGAAGGAACCCGTACCCGGCCCCAGAAAGCCGTCATAGAATCCGATCAAGAGCCCGAACACCAGATAGAACGGACCTGAAGACCAACGTGCGTGGATATCCTCCTGGCCCAGTTTCGGTTGTAGAAGTGTGTAAAGGACAATGGCAGCCAGCAGCCAGGGGATCAGATGTCGCAGCAGTTCTGTGTCCAGCAGGTGTACTGCCCAGGCGCCCAACCCTGCACCAAGGGCTGTCCAGACAATACCGATGAAACAGTCCCGCACGTTGATGCGGTCTGCCCTGATAAAATGCAGCATGGCACTGCCGGAGCCAAAAGATGCCTGCAGTTTGTTGGTACCCAGTGCCACTTGGGGCGGGAGCCCGGCAGCCAGCAATGCCGGTACGGTAATCAGACCGCCACCGCCTGCAATTGCATCCACCATGCCTGCGATAAAAGCAGCGCTAAACAGCAAAGACAACGTAGGCAGGTCGGTCAGCACCAGGGTAGTCTCTGACAATGGCAGCTCAGCAGTTCAGTCATACCCAGAGTTTCTCATCCCTCATTAAATAAGGGGGCGCACTTCAGTAACCGTAAACCAGGCAGCATGGGTAACGACCGCACCCGTGCCGGGACCAACCATGGCATCGGCGTTCTCTCGGATGCTGTCCAACACTGGCCCGGACTCTTCGGTCTTCACCAGCTCCAGTGCCAGACGGACGCCACTGAAACCAGGAGCTGCGGTCTTGTACAGGAATGAGGCATGAGGGTTTCCGGATATATTCCGGTAGGTCCGCCCCTCGGTCATCCCCCACACCAGCGTCTGCTCATCTATAACGTGCGGTCTGGCATAGACCGCTGTGTTGACGTTACCATCCTTTGATGCTGTGGCCATGACTCCCAGGCCCTGCTGCTGGAAAAGTTCGTGCAGGTTCATGCGTATTATCTCCTTTGTATACCGTTTTTACAGCCTGAGCAGTCTTGATGTTAACGGTCTGAATCCGCTGAGGTGACCCTGTGCAACTCGGCAAGGAGTTGAGCAATATCGACCGGCTTTGCAACGTTGAAGAGCCTGTCTTATGGCAAGTACCTCGTCTGATTGGAAGCGGGATTACGGGAAACTGAAGTGCCCCCTGAGCTATTGATGCTGGCAGATGGACGTTTTCGTGCTTTGCTCAGACCGTCTTTCTATCCAGACTGCGGTACTGGATCGCCTCGGCCAGATGCTGGTCACGGATGGCGTCTGATTCGGCCAGATCAGCGATGGTGCGGGCGACCTTGAGGATGCGGGAATAACTGCGGGCGGAAAAGCCCAGCTTTTCGCCGGCCAGCTCCAGCATTCGGTGTCCAGCGGTGTCAAGCTCACAGTGTTTCTTGATCAGGCGGGCATTCATTTGGGCGTTACAGTGAACTTTACTCCCCCGGAATCGCTCCTGCTGGATCCGGCGCGCCTGTTGCACCCTGGCGGCAATGGCGGCGGATGATTCGGTTTCCCGGCTGTCGGACAGATCACGATACGCCACGGCCGGTACTTCAACATGCAGGTCGATCCGGTCAAGCAAAGGGCCAGAGATGCGGGAGCGGTAGCGTTTGATGGCAAGCGGGGAACAGCTGCAGGAATGGG
>CAZYMK010000565.1:0-1846 GCA_964648885.1 uncultured Geobacter sp.
GCACCCGGCCGGCGACAGCCTGCTGCGGAATCTGTCCCGCAGACTGGTGGCCGCGCTGCGGGATGATGACGTGGTCTGCCGATTGGGCGGAGATGAGTTTGCCGTGATCCTGCATGATATCCACCATGATGAGGATGTGGTGCCGGTGGCCAACAAACTGCTGCGGGCGATTGAAAAACCGGTGCTGGTTGAAGAGGGAGAGCTTATGGTCTCTGCCAGTATCGGGATTGCGCTGTTTCCCAAGGACGGCCCAGACAGCAAGACACTGGAAAAAAATGCCGACCTGGCCCTGTACCATGCCAAGGAGCAGGGCAAGAACACCTTCAGGTTTTTCTCGGAAGAGCTGAACCGGAGCCTGCAGGACCGGATCGCCCTGGATCAGGGGCTGCGCTATATCCTGGAACGGAATGAGCTGGAGCTGCACTACCAGCCCAAGGTGGCACCGGCATCCGGTACGGTGGTTGGTGTGGAGGCGCTGGTGCGTTGGAACAGTCCAGAGTTTGGTCTGGTCTCGCCCCTGCGGTTTATCCCGCTGGCAGAAGAAAACCGCCAGATCATTCCGATCGGCGAGTGGGTGCTGCGGACCGCCTGTCGCCAGCAGGTAGCCTGGCTGCAGCAGGGAATGCCGCTGGTCATGGCGGTGAACCTGTCGGCGGTGCAGTTCAAGTCGGCGGAGCTGGTTGATCAGATTGCGGCCATAATTGCCGAAACCGGCATTGATCCGGCTCACCTTGAGCTTGAGCTGACTGAGAGCGCCCTGGTGGATAGCCCGAACGAGGTGGTGCGGGTGCTGGAGCGGCTGCGCAGCCTGGGGTGCGGTATATCTATTGATGACTTCGGCACCGGTTACTCGTCGCTCAGCTACCTGAAGAGCTTTCCGGTCACCATTCTCAAGATTGATCGTTCATTTGTGCGTGATCTGGGGCAGGACAGCGGTGATCGGGCCATTGCCCGCTCGGTGGTGGATCTGGCCAAAAACCTGCGGATGCAGACCGTGGCCGAAGGGGTTGAGACAGCCGAGCAGTTGTCGATCCTGCAGGAGATCGGCTGTACCTTTATCCAGGGCTACTATTACTCCAAACCGGTGCCGGCGGACCAGATTCCGGAGACCTTCCGCTCATTGAGCGAGCGGCTGATGATAGCTGATCCGTAGCAGACTACTTGAGCGGATATTCCCCCAGTTTGACAAACCGGAACCCCTTTTTCTGCAGCTCCGGCACGGCGGCCATGATGCCGGCGCCGGTACCTGCCCCAGGGTGGTTCATATGGGCGATGATGATATCCCCCGGCTTTGAAGTCAGCAGGGCGGCCCGTACCTGCTCTGCAGTGTAGGTGGCACCCGCATCCCCCAGCACGCTGAACCCGATCACCTCATGTCCCAGGGCCTGCGAGATCTGCACGGCATACTCGTCGTAATAGGCGGTGCCCGAGCGGTACCAGCGGGTCCGTTTGCCGGTCATCCCCTCAATCTTACGGGCGTTCAGCTCAATCTCCTGTACCAGTTCCGCCACATCTTTGGTCCCGTCAATGCCGTAGATACTGCGCCCGTTGATCGAGGCCGGCTTGTGCCACATACCGTGGTTGGCAATCTCGAACAACGGATTGTCGGCCAGTTGCTTGAACAGCTGCGGGTTGGCATCGATCCAGCGGGCATTCATAAACAGGGTTGCCGGTATCTGCTGCTGCACCAGAAAATCAACCAACTGCTGATCAACCCCCTTGCCTTTGGGAGAACCGCAGGCATCCAGGGTCAGGGCCAGCACCTTCTCGGTGGTGGCCAGCCGGGTACGGACGCCAGCCACGTTTTCACCCCATTGGGTGGGCTGTCTGCCGGAAAACTGGCGGC
>CAZYMK010000566.1:0-1836 GCA_964648885.1 uncultured Geobacter sp.
TCAGGCCGTTATTGACCACCTCGCCGCACAGGGCAAACACCTTGGTACCGCGGCTTTTGCCGTGGCCAATGGCATTAAAGGCTTCCGGGCCGATCTTGAAGATGGAAGGAATGTTGCCAAAGGTTTCCACGTTATTGATCAAGGTGGGAGAATCCCACAGACCGGCCTCGGCCGGGTACGGCGGTCGGATACGGGGCTGCCCGCGCCTGCCCATGATGGAGGCCAGCAGCGCAGTCTCTTCACCGCAGACAAAGGCGCCGGCACCGATCCTGATATCGATCCTGAAACTGAAACTGGAATCCAGCACCCGGCTGCCCAGCAGACCGGCCTTTTCAGCATCCTTGATCGCGATGCGCAGCCGCTGAGCCGCCAGGGGGTACTCGCCCCGCACATAAATGTAACCCTGCTCCGCTCCCACCGCATACCCAGCAATGGCCATTCCTTCCAAAATACGGTGCGGATCAGACTCCATCAGGGAGCGATCCATATAGGCACCGGGGTCCCCTTCATCGCCGTTGGCCACCACAAACTTGCGCGCTCCGTTTTCCTTGTGAACCAGCTGCCATTTCAGGCCTGTTGGATAGCCGCCGCCGCCCCTGCCCCGCAGGCCGCTGCGCACCACCCCGCTGCAGACCTCATCCGGCGACATATCAATCAGCACCTGGGCCAGGCTGTCATACCCGCCCAATCCGATGTACTGTTCCAGGCTCTCCGGATCGATCCGGCCACTGTTAGCCAGCACCAGCCGGGTCTGGCGGCTAAAGAACGGCCAGTCTTCCGGCAGCCGGTCCTGCTCCGGCAGCGGTTCCTGCTGCAGTGCCGCCTCTAAAATAGCCAATGCAAGTTCCGGGGTTGTCTTCTGCCATAGCAGCTCCGGCTGGCCGGGGCGCTGCACGGTAAGGAGCGGCCCACGACTGCAGGGCCCCTGACAGCCGGTGCTGACCAGCTCAAGATCAGCAGGATCACCCAAT
Organism: uncultured Geobacter sp.; assembly: GCA_964648885.1. GTDB lineage: Bacteria > Desulfobacterota > Desulfuromonadia > Geobacterales > Pseudopelobacteraceae > Trichlorobacter. The sequence goes on from CAZYMK010000566.1 coordinate 972, forward strand.
GCAGCCAGCTTCTCCTGCAAGGCAGCGACTACCGCTCCAGCACCGGCCGCCATGCAGGGGGTGCCGCAGCAGACCAGCAGCCGTAAACGGCAGACCTGCTGACGGGTAACAACCGATTCAGCCAGCTCTACCAGCTCAACCCAGTTCATCGGTCACCTCCACCAGGCTGCGTAGTTTTTCCACCGCACTGTCCGGGGTCTCCGGACCATAAACCACATCATCTACGGTCAACATCGGTGCCAGAGAACAGTTGCCCAGACAGCGGGCAGTACCCAGCGACAGCTTTCCATCCGCCGTTGTCTGCCCTGCCCTGACCCCAACGATCTGTTCAAGCCGGGCAACTATTTCGCCGGCCCCCTTGACATAACAGGCCGTTCCGGTGCAGACAATGCACGAATGCTCACCCTTAGGACGCAGCGTGAAGGAATGATAAAAAGTAGCCACCCCGAAGACCTGACTCTCCGGCAACTTCAGCTGGCCTGCCACATAGGCCAGCAGTTCACGGCTCAAATGGCCAAACGCCTCTTGAGCCGTATGCAGCACTTCGATCAGGGCATCCGGCTGGTAGCGCAACCGTTTCATCGCCCGATCCACCACCTTCAAACGGGGATCAGCAGCCAACACAGGGGGGTCTGCAGTATGTTCAGCCATAGTATCAGTCTCCGCTCGGCAGGTTGATAGCCAAGTCATACTACAAAAAAGCTGCTTGTCAATCGCAGCAGCCTGCATTTTCGCTTTTTGACCATTAAAGAAGAAAGGAGGGACCCGAGATGCTCAAATACAAAGTGGTTGAACTTTCCAATGTTACGGAAGAGGCAATTGAAGAGGCTCTGAATGAAACCGTGGCTACAGGCTGGCAATTTGA
>CAZYMK010000567.1:0-1833 GCA_964648885.1 uncultured Geobacter sp.
GTGGATGCTGCCTGGCAGCAGGCACTGCAATCCGGGGGTCTGTATGAGATTGATCACCGCATTCTGGTGCAAGGCCAGGTACGCTGGCTGCATGAACGGGCCGACCTGTCCCGCCGACAGAGCGGCAAAGTAGTCGGCACAGTGCTTGATGTTACTGAGCGTAAATCACTGGAACAGTCGCTGCGTGAATCAAAAAAGGCTGCCGATGCGGCCAACCAAGCCAAGAGTCAGTTTCTGGCCAACATGAGCCACGAGATCCGCACCCCGATGAACGGTCTGCTGGGTATGGCCCAGCTGCTTGAACTGACCGAATTGACCGCAGATCAGCGTGAGTTTGTTGACAGCATCAAGATCTCGTCAGACAACCTGCTGCAGCTGATCAACGATATCCTTGACCTGTCAAAGATCGAATCCGGCAAGATCGAACTTGAATATGCTGATTTCTCGCTGCGCAAGGCAATTGAGGATGTGATCCTGACCCAGAAATCCAGGATCTATCAGAAAGGGTTGACCCTGCAGAAAGAGCTGGAGCAGCTGCCCCGGATCGTGCAGGGAGACCAGCTGCGGATCAAGCAGATCCTGCTCAACCTGCTGGGTAACGCCATCAAGTTTACTGATACCGGCTCCATCACCATTGCTGCTACGGTGCTTGATCAGCATGACGGAAACGCGGTGGTGCGCCTGACCGTTAGCGACACCGGTATCGGCATGACATCCGAGGCGCTGCAACGGATCTTCAACCCCTTTGAACAGGCCGATGCCGGTACCACCCGCCGTTTTGGCGGCACCGGCCTGGGGCTCACTATCTGCCGCAACCTGGCCGAGATGATGGGGGGCACCATCCGGGTGGAAAGCAGCCCCGGTAACGGCAGCAGCTTCCATCTGGAGCTGCCTTTTACTCTGACAACCCGCCAGGCCAACCAGACCGAAGATATCCGCGCCTTGCTGCAGGAACAGCCGCTCTATCCTCTGACCGTGCTGGTGGCAGAAGACAACCCCATGAACCAGCGCGCGATTGAGCTGATGCTGCGCACCCTGGGCCACCAGGCTGTTATTACCAATAACGGCCAAGAGGCCCTGAAACGGTGGCGTAAAGGGGGAATTGACCTGTTGCTGCTGGATGTACAGATGCCGGTCATGAGCGGCCCCGAGGCGGTGGCAGTCATCCGCCGTAACGAACAGGAATCAGACAGCCATATCCCGATTATTGCCCTGACCGCTGATGTGCTGAAGGGTACCGAAGAGGAGCTGCTCAGCGCCGGGTTTGACGGCTACCTCAGCAAACCGGTATTGATAACCGCACTGAAAGAGCAGCTTGAGAGGCTGACCGACAGCATGAGCCATGACACCTGAAGAAACATCACCACTCCTGCAACGCCTGAAGGCTGATCCGCTCTTCAGCGGTATCTCAAATAGCGCCATGGCCCGTCTGCTGGGGACCGTTGATGAGGTATGCCTGCCAAACGGCGAGTATCTCTACCGTCATCAGGACAAGGCCACCTACCTGTACCTGATCGAAACGGGTGAGGTGCAGCTCACCACGCCGTCAGGCCGGGAGGTCCCCCTTGCAGAGCCGCGCTGTGGCGAAGAGGCGGTGGTGATGGAGGGCTATGTCTGCACCGCACAGGCTCAAACCGAGGTGCGGCTGCTGCGAATTCCCAGGGCTGCACTGGATGATCTGGTCAAGGCCAAGGCCAAGCCCGGCTTCGGCTCACAGGCAGTGCAGTCATTACTGACCCGTGTGGGAGGCGAGCCGCTCCAGTTACCGATCCCCGGCAAGACAGCCAAAGGCAGTACCGTCGGCCTGTCTGACATCATCGGCTGGTGCGCACT
>CAZYMK010000568.1:0-1832 GCA_964648885.1 uncultured Geobacter sp.
CAGGCGCTGCTGCGTGAGTTCGGCGGCGGCATAGCGGCGCCTTCGGCCAACCGCTTCGGCCGCATCAGTCCGACCCGTGCCGACCATGTGCGCGACGAACTGGGGACAGGGCCTGACCTGATCCTTGATGGGGGAGACTGTCTGGTCGGTCTCGAATCAACCATTATCAGCCTTGCCGGAGAGCGGCCGCTGCTGCTCAGGCCCGGCGCGATCAGGCCTGAAGAACTGAGCGAAACCATCGGCACAGAAGTTGTTATTCCGGAAATGCCTGATCCGGCACAGCGAGCGCCGGGGTGCCATGCGTCACACTATGCACCGGTTACTATGACCCACATTGTTTCACAAGCGGATCTTCTGTCTGAAATCAGGCGATTATCCGATTGCGGCAATACAGTAGCACTGATTTGTCTGTCAAATACAGACTATGAATCCTGCCACGTTGCAGAATGCCTGCAGATGCCTGGAGATCCGGCAGGCTATGGTCGCGACCTGTATGCGTCGCTGCGCAGGGTTGATGCCGCAGGTTTCGACCAGATTCTTATCGAGGCCCCGCCGGATAGCGAACCATGGCGGGCTGTACGGGATCGTCTTCAACGGGCGGCATATCACTGTACCCGGCAATGACCCACTAACTCAAACAGGAGTAACAGATGAAAGAAATTTTATCAGGCAACGAAGCCTTTGCCCGGGGAGCCCACGAAGCAGGGGTGAAGGTTGCCAGCGCCTACCCCGGCACCCCTTCCACCGAAATTCTGGAGAATGTCATCAGATACAAGGAGATTGATGCATCCTGGGCCCCCAATGAAAAGGTGGCCCTGGAGGTGGCAATCGGTGCATCCTTTGGTGGCGCACGAGCTCTGGCCTGCATGAAGCATGTCGGCGTCAACGTGGCGGCAGATCCGCTCTTTACCCTTTCCTACACCGGTGTTAATGGTGGGCTGGTGCTGATTGTGGCTGACGATCCTGAGATGCACTCATCCCAGGACGAGCAGGATAGCCGCAATTACGCCCGCTTTGCCAAGGTGCCGATGCTGGAGCCGGCCGACTCGCAGGAATGCCTTGAGTTTACCCGGCTGGCATATAAATTATCCGAACAGTTTGACACACCGGTAATGGTGCGCAGCTGCACCCGCATCTCCCACGGAAAATCAATTGTAGAGCTGGGGAACCAGGTAACCGACCTGCAAACACCGCAGCTGGTCAAAAATCCGGCCAAGCTGGTGATGCTGCCGGGCAATGCGCGGGTGCGCCACCCGCTGATTGAAGAACGCACCGTCAAGCTGGCGGAATATGGCGACAGCTGCTCACTCAATCGTACCGAAATCCGTTCTGAAGAGATCGGCATCATCTGTGCCGGCGTCACCTGGCAGTACGTCCGTGAGGCGCTGCCGGAAGCATCAACCCTCAAGCTGGGGATGGTCTGGCCGCTGCCTGAAAAACAGATCAGGGCATTTGCGGCAAAGGTAAAACAACTGTATGTTGTTGAGGAACTTGACCCGTTCTTTGAAGATCAGATCAAGGCCATGGGGATCAAGGTGACCGGCAAGGAAATTATCCCGCTGTGCGGAGAGCTGTCGCCGGGCCGTATCCATGAAGCTTTTATCAAGGCCGGAGTTCTTGAAGCTGACATCCGGTCAGCAGAGGTCATGTCCGAAACGCTCCCACCAAGACCCCCCAACATGTGTCCCGGCTGCCCCCATCGTGGCGTCTTCTATATGCTTAACAAACTGAACGCCTACGTTACCGGCGATATCGGCTGCTACACCCTGGGCTTCATGCCGCCGCTCAATGCCATGGACCCCTGTGTCTGCATGGGCGCCTCCATCAGCAAC
>CAZYMK010000569.1:0-1276 GCA_964648885.1 uncultured Geobacter sp.
CCGTCGTCGCTGGAACCAACTGGTCAATATCGCCACCGATGGCGAGACCTACGGCCACCATCACTCCTTTGGCGATATGGCGTTGGGGCACGCCCTCAGTCATATTGAGGGTAACGGGTTGGCACGCCTGACCAATTATGGTGAATTTCTGGCCCTTCATCCTCCCACCCATGAGGTGCGGATTGTAGAAAACAGTTCATGGAGCTGCATGCACGGCATCGAGCGCTGGCGCAGTGATTGCGGTTGCAACTCCGGCGGTCATCCCGGCTGGAACCAGTCCTGGCGTCAGCCGTTGCGGGAATCCCTGGACCGGCTTGCCGGATGAGTTGTCCGGGATTGAGACGGTCCAGATCCTGCAATATGCCGCACGGGCCATGCAGCTTGCCCGTCGCTACTGTACACCTCAGCTCGAACAATCGTTTCTGCAGCAGCTGGCGCGGGCAGAAAGTAATATCAGTGAGTACGGCAACGGTGCCGAGCTGTTTGAGAAACTGATCAGGCCATCCATGGTCAACCTGGTCAAGGTGGGGGCTCATTATGCTGTCAGCTCCATCTTTGATGCCTGCACCGATCAGACCACTATCTTCAGTTACCAGGCTGTTCTGGAAGATTTCCAGTCACTGGCGTCCGGTCAGCATACGCTCAATGTCGGCAGGGTACTGATCCGTTCAGCCATTACCCGCAGGTCCGACCGGATCAGCTTCTGCACCCTGCATTTCGGCAGCCATTCGGTCAGCGGCGGCGTGCGATCCTTTATTGGCGAAGAGGCCTATCAGGCCATGAAGCAGGAGATCACCGGGGCGTTTGAACAAGGAGAGTTTGCCGAGGTCATCCGGGGGATGGACCGGCATTTCGGTATGCATACCTATTCTCTGAAAGACCTCTTTCGTGATCACCAGCGTCAGATACTCAAGCGGATCATCAGCCACACCATGGAGGATTTTGAAGAAAAACTCGGGACGCTGTATCAGAACAGCCGCAGCCTGATGGGCTTTTTACGCGACACCGGCATGCCGGTTCCGACCCGCTTTACCACCACGGCCCAGATTTCCCTGAATCTGGTGCTGCAGCAACTTTTCAATGCGTCGGTTATTGATTTTGGTCGAGTGGCCGCAGCATTGGCCGAGTTGGCTGGTTGGGAACTCCATCTGGATGATATGGCGCTTGAAATGATCATCCGCAGGAGGGTAGAAGAAGAGACCAGCTTTGTGTGTGACCATCCTGATGATCAGGAACGCTTCATGCAATTGCTGCGTCTGCTGCAGATGCTGGCTAC
>CAZYMK010000569.1:1341-1828 GCA_964648885.1 uncultured Geobacter sp.
TTTGATGTTAACCTGTGGCAGGCCCAGAATGTCTGCTGGCAGCTGCTGCAGCGGGCACGATCAGCCCCTGCTGACGAATCAGACCAGCGTGCGTCGGAAGAGCGGAACGCAATTGCGGCGTTGGCAGCTTTGCTCAATTTTTCACCTGATATACTCACCTGTTTGAGCGGAGAAAACCGATGAAACCGACTGCAACCTACCGGCTGCAATTCAACAAGGGCTTCGGGTTTGACGAAGCCCGGCTCATCGTGCCGTACCTGCACCGTCTCGGTGTCAGTACGCTCTATGCCTCACCTTACTTTGCGGCACGGCCGGGCAGCATGCACGGCTATGATGTGCAGGACCAGAACCGGCTGAACCCGGAGCTGGGCAGCACCGCACAGTACGGTGCGCTCTGTGCCGAGCTGGCAGACTGCAGTATGGGGCAGATCCTGGATATCGTACCCAACCATATGTGTATTGAGGTGCAGGGCAACGCCCTCTGGGC
>CAZYMK010000570.1:0-1820 GCA_964648885.1 uncultured Geobacter sp.
TGTATGCTGACGAGAACGTCTGGCTGACCCAGAAAATGATGGGGGTACTCTATGATGTTGGTGTCAGGTGCGTATTCCGATCCAATCCGGCCACCATTCCGGCAGGAAAGCGGCCACTATTCCGACGTGAATCCGGCCGGCATTCCGCTATGAACCTGATATGGCTGTCAGTAGTCAATAGGGAAATGGAGTCCCTGCCCTTGATTGTTCAAAGGCTATACTGGTGTACCTCTTCCCAGGACACAGTCAGAGACGGGATCCAGTGTATGAGTAAATCCAAACGGGGCACTGTTGACTTTTCAGCCAAGCACCGAGTTGTTCAACCGATCAACCGGAACCCCTTTGAACATTGGTTGCAAGGATTATCGTGAAAAACAATTACACAAAAAAATCAGCCCTCTTTACCCGCATAATCCCTTCTCTGAAGGAAAAAGGCGCATACTTCTCCCTTGCTGCAGTTAAGCGTGCACTGACAGAAACTACCATTGAGCTGGCTGATGATACCCTCCGTAAGTACATGAGCGAGGCCATGGCATCCGGTGTTGTTTCAGACGCAGGGCGTGGCTGGTACAGTCGCCACAAACAGCCGGTTAATCTTGATCCCAGGCCGGTTGCCAAAATCATCCGGGAAGTAAAGAAGGCCTTTCCGCTGCTGGATTTCTGCTGTTGGTCAACAGCCCAGTTTAATGCTTTTGCACTGCATCTGATCGCCCAGCCAACCATTTTTATTTATACCGAGAGTGATGCACTGGACACCGTTGTTGAGGCATTGAAATCAAAGGGGTGGCATGCGTGGGCCAACCCCGGTAAGACTGAAGCGGAGAAGTATGTTCGTCCAGGAGATAAGGCCGTTATTCTCCGCCCGGCAATTAGCAAACAGCCGGTGGCAGTAGACCACACTACTACAATTGAAAAAGCCCTGGTTGATCTAAAGGTTGAATCCCGTAAGCTGCAACTGCATGATGAATCAGAAGTGCAACGGATTATTGATGGCGTTCTAGGGGCTGGAACCGTACAACTGCCTGTAATAATTGGATATTCAGAAATTCGTGGTGTAAAAATTCAAAGTGGGGAGATAGTCCATTAACTCCACACTCTTGCTAAAAATGGAATTAATGGACTTAAAATATGATTTCTGAAATTTGTTTTACAGCCGAGTGGTTGGAGAGAAAACGTCGAGAGCTGCGAAGTGTTGATCCGGGTCTACTGGAAAAGGCGCTTCATGCCTTTGCTCTCATAGACCAATGAGAGATTGATAGTATGGGCAATCAGCTTTTTTTAGAACGATTCATCTGGTTTGACAACGAAGCCCGTCATGGCCGATTTCCCAACGCCGCAAAACTGGCAGAGCAGTTTGGAATTGCCACCAAAACGGCGCACCGTTCCATAGATTACTTCAGAGATCGTCTGCAGGCCCCGCTGGAATATGATGAATCCCGCAAAGGCTACTTCTATACCGATTTGTCATTTCAACTTCCGGTAACAAAACTCAGTCAGGATGAGCTGCTGGCGCTGCTGATAGCCCGCAAGCTGATTACTGAAGCATCGGCTGGCAGTCTGGGGGATGAGCTGGGCCATATCTCTGCCCGACTTGGCAGCCTTCTGGCCGCAAGTCTGCCAGGTAAGGCCCATCCAGAAGATGCCTTTTCATTTCGCTGGAAAGGGATCAACCCAACTGAGCCGGTTATTTTTCAAAATGTCACTGCTGCCCTGATTCAAGGCAGGTTACTCACCTTTTGTTACTACTCGCCCACATCATCAGCCTGCACCATGCGCACGGTTGAACCGCATCACATGGTTAACTACCAGGGCACCTGGCA
>CAZYMK010000571.1:0-1415 GCA_964648885.1 uncultured Geobacter sp.
GGGATCGCCAGTACCTCATCGGATAGCCAGCGGGACTGTTCAACCGCACAGATAACCGCTCCCCTGGCGATCCGTCGGTTGGGGTAGGCAGATTTAAAAGCCGCAATGCCTGAAGCATCACGTCTGGAAGGATTTGTTGTCAGCTTGAACTCGAAGGGATAAAGGGTATCGTCTTTTTCAAGTATCAGGTCAACCTCTGCCCCTCCGGCTGAGCGCCAGTGGTGCCAGGACACTGAAATCCCCAGAGCCGCCACCTGCTTTTGCAGCTCCTGCACCATACCTGTTTCAAACAAAGCTCCGAACAACGGATGTGATGGCAACATCTGAGATGAGGAGATCCGTGCGTGATAACAGGCCAGGCCTGTGTCAGCTAAATGTCCTTTGGGGCGTGATGATACACGTTTAATGGCATTTCCTGAGAACGCCGGCAGTAAATTCCACTGGTAGGTTGCCTCTAATATTTTCAACCATCGCCTGGAGGTCTGTGGTGTTATCCCTATTTCACGGCCAAGTTGGCTATAATTGATTTCCTGCCCTGTCAAGGCGGTCATGAGGCCAATAAAACGTCCAAACTCATGCCAGTCCTGCACCTCACCTATCAGTCGGGCATCCCGTTCTACATATGTACGGTGGTACCCGGACCAGAAATCATTAACAAGGTCATCAGGCAATGGCTGAACGCCGGGCATGAAGCCTTTCCAGAGCCAACTCTTCAAATCCATATCTGAGTAGGCAGCAGTTCTGCTCCACTCCATGAATAGTTCCGGATCATCAAGCCAATGCTTAATCCAGCCGTTTGTAATGTCAGACATTTCCTGTAAGGAAAAACTCTGTAGATCAAGAAAGGCTGCCCTGCCGGCGAGACTTTCAGAAAGAGTCCTTAAAACCTGCCACTGTTGTGAGCCTGTCAGAACATACTGGCCAGCACGATCAGGTGAACGATCAACAATACGCTTGATTGAGGAAACCAACTCAGGAGCATATTGGATCTCATCAAGAATAAGCGGGGCAGGGTGGTTACGCAGGAACAGGTCGGGATCACGTCTGGCTCCTTCCAGATCAAGGCTGGCATCGAACACTACGTAGTCATAATGAGGAAACAGATGCTTCAGCAGCGTGGTCTTTCCAACCTGCCTGGCACCGCTTACCACGGTAACCGGGAAATGTTGCGTCAGCCTGATTAATCTATTTGAAAGAAGTCTCTCTCTGTACATACCTTGTAAAATAGTGGAGCCATCATTAATTTGCAAGGTTATTTGTTTCGCTGTCAATTACAAACCGGTAGCGAAATATTCTTGAGAAGCAGCATTTCAATGCCAGATTTTTTTAACCTATGACGCTATTTGGGGAGGGTTGTGCGGTACATTAGCCCACAACAGGATAAATTCCGGGAGGGCACAATGGATGAGATAGAC
>CAZYMK010000571.1:1425-1817 GCA_964648885.1 uncultured Geobacter sp.
CCTCAAGATGCTTTCCATGAAATATCAGTCAATCGCCATCATCATTATCACAGCTCTGTTGCTGATCATGCCCCTTGAGGCTGAGTCCAGGGGCAGGGGGCACAGCGGGGGAAGCTGCAGCGGCTACAGGTCAGGGGGCCACAGCCCGTACGCCACGGGTGGCCGCCATTATGTCGGAGGCACCCGTTTCAGCGGTTACAGGGGATATGGCGGGTTTTCAGGTGGTTCGCAGGTACCTTCAGGCGAATACTGGAGAGTTGCGGAACAGCGTGTCTACAATGACAAGCCGGTCAAGGATATAGTCCCACCCGATGGTGTCCATATGCACCAGCAGCCAGACGGTGTGCTCTGGTTCGGGGACAGGCCATACAGGTCTGGTAGGCAGCGAGACA
>CAZYMK010000572.1:0-1811 GCA_964648885.1 uncultured Geobacter sp.
TCGAGCGCTTCGGCTTATGTCACCGCCAGCCTCGGGATCGTAACGGCGGAATGCGTTCCAGGGGTATCGCCACAGGAGATCCTTGCCCAGGCCGATCATTTGCTCTACCAGGCAAAATCATCGGGACGCAACCGGATTCAGTTTGTCCCACTCAGCATTGCAGCGGAGTCCATGGAAGCGATCGGCAGCGGTTTTGTCCAGCTTATCTGGAAGGATTCGTTCTGCAGCGGCAACCACCTGATAGACGCGCAGCATCAGGAACTGTTCCAGGCTGCCAACGACCTGTTCAGTGCGATACTTTCAGGGTGCCCTCCTGCGGAGATAGCACCGATCATCGCCCGCCTGCTGGCCGATGTGACCCAGCACTTCGAGGATGAACGTATGATCCTTGAAAAAACCGCCTTCCCCGGCCTGCAGCAGCATTGTGACGATCATAACCGACTACTTGCCAGAGGGGACGAACTGATAGCACAGCTTGAGGCAGGCACCCTATCGATCGGTGTCCTGTTCCAGTTTCTGGCCTACGACATGGTCATGACCCATATGCTCGGGGCAGACCGGGAGTATTTCCCGTTTGTCAGCCCAAACAACGTGGAGCAACCATACGGTCAGTTGGAGCATTGACCGTTTTCAGCCACTGCGGTCCGGGACAGTCCCAACACCCGCTCCAGCTCCTCCCGCAACAGCGGTTTGGCAAGCAGTCCGTCAAACTCGGCAGAGACGAAGGTTTCATGGTAGTCCCAGCGCCCGTAGGATACCAGGGCCACCACCGGGGTCCGCTCACATCCCTGCTCCAGCTCCTGCCTGCGGATCTCCAGCAGCACATCAAAACCGTTCATCACCGGCAGCTGAATCGACAGCAGCACCAGATCAGGCCTGAAACGTTTCCAGACATCAATTACGCCGTCACCACTGCTCACCGGCAGCACAGTATGTCCCAGTTTGCGCAGCAACGCCTCGGTGGTCATGGCGCTCAGACGGTCATCATCGGCCAGGATCACAGTCTGATGCTCCTTCTGCACCGACCGACCAATTGCCTGCTGCTGCAGCTCAAGCGGCAGCTCCAGGTGAAAGGCGCTGCCCCGGCCCAGCTCGCTCTCAGCCCAGACACGGCCACTCATGGCAACGGCCAGACGCTTGCACACGGCCAGCCCCATTCCCAAACCGCCAAACCTGCGTGTATTCGACATATCCGATTGGGTGAACAGCTCAAAGATCTGCTCCAGCTTGTCCGGCTCGATCCCTACCCCGGTATCCTCCACCGTTATCAACAGGGTAATGCCGCCTGACGCTGAGCCGGTCGCGGAAAACCGCACGGTCACGCTGCCTGCAGCCGTAAACTTGACGGCGTTCCCCAGCAGACACTGCAGCATCTGCATAACCCGCACCCGATCACCCACCAACTCGTCAGGCAGATCAGGCGGCAGTTCCTGGCGGATGGTCAGCCCTTTGGCCTGGGCAGCAAACTCCTGCACCTGCAGCGCCTCGGCACAGCAGCGCCGCAGCGAGAACGGCGCCTTTCTAAGGGTGATCTCCTCGGTCTCCATCTTCACCAGCTCCAGCAGGTTGTTAATCAGGGTCAGCTCACCGCCTGCAGCACCTTCCAGCAGCTGCAGGTAGCCATCCTGCTCATTGCTCAACTCGGTACACCGCAACAGCTGGGCCCCGCCGATAATCCCGTTCAGCGGGGTCCGCAGTTCATGGCTCAGGTTAGCCAGCAGCTGCGATTTAAGCATGCTTGACTCCTCTGCTGCCTTGCGTGCCACCACCAGCTCTTCCAAGGCCTTGTAACGCTCCACCAGCGACCAGGC
>CAZYMK010000573.1:0-1807 GCA_964648885.1 uncultured Geobacter sp.
GGTGTGACCCAGGCTGGTCAGGTTGGCCAACCAGCCCAGCTTGACGTAGAGGTTGGTGCGGTCTTCAGGTGCTGCCCTTTCAAGAATGGCGCCTGCAAGCGTCAGGTTGAGCCCGCTGGCCGTATGTAGCAGCGAGAGGGAGCCGTCATAGAGCAGACCGGCGTTTATAATCTTGGGGTTGGCAACCGCAAAGGCGCCTTCAGCCTTGAAGCCGTAACCCTCGCCACCCCAGAACAGGGCGATGTCGGACTGCTGATTGGAGATCAGGGAACCGGCCAGCCGGAAACCGTTCCAGACCGGGGTGTCGTAACGCAGCCGTGACTGGCGTGAGAGGCCGTCACCGCTTTTGAAAACGTCAGAGACTTTGAGCGTTTTGTCCTTTGAGTCAGTTGAATCCGGATAGGGGATGAACGCCCCAGTCTTGTACTTAAAGCGAATGCCGCCCGAGATGTCGGCAATACCGGCGTACTGTACCACGTTGGTTTGGGAAAGATCGGCCTCTGCCGTGGTGTTTGAGGCGGTATCTCCTTTACCCAGCGAGAGTTTGCCGAATCGCTTGCTGGCAAGGGAAACCTCGGCCCAGCGCTGGTTGAAATAATCCCCCGGCGCCTGGTTGTTCTGGGAAACCACTGATGACTCATCAGGGGCAATCGACAGCTCCAGGCGGGTTCCCAGGGTCAGGTCATCGCTGATCTTTGCTGTACCAACAAACCGGATCCGGCTGTTGCTGGCATCGTTGTCAACCGGGTAGACCTTGGTGCTGCTGGCATCGTTGGTGATGTTGACGGCCCGGTTGATCTGGCCGGAGAGGGAAAGTTTGATCTTGTCGTTACCGGAGGTGAGTACCGGAACAGGGGGCGGTTGGTGTGTGGGGGCTGTGGCAATAATGACCGGTTCAGGTTTGCTGACGGGTTGCTGCAGGGCCTGCACCTGCTGCTGCAGGGCCTGCAGGGTGCGGGCCTGAGCTGCGATCTGGTCGGCCTGCAGCTGCAGCTGCTGTTGCTGCTGGTGAATGGTTTCCTGCAGCTGGTGCAGAACCTGCGGATCAACGATGATCGGTTGGGCCTGTGACAGGACCGGCAGCAGCAATGGCAGGATAATCGCAATGGCTGGTGTTGATAGGCGCATGCCGGTCTCCTCAGGCTGTTTTTTGCAGCCAGTGTGCCAGCGTATTGAGCATCTCCAGCGGAACCAGCGGTTTGCTCAGGTAGGCATTCATACCGGCTGCCAGGCAATTTTCACGGTCGGTTACGCCTGCTGCGGCGGTCATGGCGATGATCGGCACCGTGACGCCATTGGGCAGCTTGCGGATCTGGCGGGTTGCTTCAAGGCCGTCCATCACCGGCATCTGCATGTCCATCAGAATGGCGCCGAACTGCTGCTGCTGTACCTGCTCAACCGCTTCCTGCCCGTTCATTGCCGCAACTACCTCAAGGCCGGCCCTGGTCAGAAACTGGCCGGCCACAAACTGGTTGGCCTCATTGTCCTCCACCAGCAGGATCCGTGTACCGCGCAGGGATGCCGGGAAGGCTTGGACAGACGGCTGCACAGAAACTGTTCCGCTGGTAGCGGCCTGTCCCAACAATACGGTGCAGGCAAAGGAGCTGCCTGCACCTTGCTGGCTGGAAAAGGTGATGTTGCCTCCCATCAGCTCCACCAGGCTTCGGGCAATGGAGAGCCCCAGACCGGTGCCGCCAAAGCGCCGCACAATGGAGCCGTCGGCCTGGGTAAACGGTTCAAACAGCCGTGCCGCAATGGCAGGATCAATACCGATACCGGTGTCGCTGACCTGGAACCTGAGCAGCAT
>CAZYMK010000574.1:0-1520 GCA_964648885.1 uncultured Geobacter sp.
ATGTCTGGCTGATCCGGCGCTGCAGCAGATTTGAAAACGTGGTGCTGTCTTCTACAATCAAAACGGTATTCTGCATAGCCAGGGTGTTCATACAGAGTTCCTTTACTGTTTTATACTTGCGTTCACAATCCGGTCCCGACCGGATTGCTTGGCCTGGTAGAGTGCAGCATCAGCCTGATGTATGATATTGTCAAGGGTGTCGGTATCCGAAACAACGCAGCTGATTCCAAGGCTGGCGGTAACCGGGAAGGATGTTGCCCCGCAGCAGAAATGTGCAGACCGGATACTCTGCCAGATACGTTCTGCCACCACATTGGTCTGTTCACTGGAGGCGTTGACAACAAACACGGCAAACTCCTCTCCGCCGTACCTGCCGACCAGGTCATAGGGGCGTACGCAAGCTTCAAGTCTCCGTGCCAGCTCCTTCAGTACCGCATCACCGCACTGATGTCCCCAGGTGTCGTTGATCGATTTAAAATAATCAATATCCAGCAAGATACAACCGACGGTACAGACATCATTCTGAAAACTTCTGGAACGCTTCAACCGTTCCAGCTCCTGTTCAGCACGGTCAAACAGATGGCGCCGGTTGGAAATGCCGGTCAGGGTGTCGGTAATGGCCATCTCGTGTATGATGCGCTGTTCCTGATTTCGTCTGGTAACATCACGCAGAATGGCACTGAGTAGTGTCTTCCCATCAAGCCTGACCAAGCTGACAGAAATATCCATTTCAAGAACAGTGTCAGCATTGGTACGGCAGAGCACCCCTTCCAGTGCAAGCTGGCCGTCACGCTTCAGAAGACGGAGCACGGCCGGAATCCTGGCAGAGGCGACCAGCAGCCGTTCCGGTCTCAGCTGTTGCAGCTCATCCGCCGGAAATCCGGTGATAGCATGGAAGGCCTGGTTGGCATCCAGTATCCGGCTGGTAGCCGGATCAAACAGGATGATCGCATCCCTGCTCTGCTGCAGCACTACACGGTGTTTCAGCTCGCTCTGCTGAATGTTACGATGGGCCTGTTCAAGAGAGGCAAGCATGTTGTTGACTGAATTGCCCAGAGTCTGCAGCTCCGGTGCGCCGCCAACCTCAAGGCGATCTGTGTCGTTACCTGATCGCGCTATGGCGTCTGCCTGCCTGCTCATCCGCACCAGATGCCGTCCAATACCACGCTCTCCGTAAACAAACAAAATCAGGGCGATGCCGGCACCGGACATGAGCAGGGCGATGGTGACCTTCAGGGAGGAGCTTCTGCCCAACTGATAAACAGAACGTTTGGCTGTGACCTGAAGGGTCAGAACCGGAGTCCCAAGAATATCGCTGATCAGTTGCCTGCCCTGGATGGTCTGCTCATCCAGCCGGGTAATCTGCATCGGTTTCTGCGGGGTCAGCCCGCTGGTTCCAGCCAGAAGTGTCAGATCAAGCCGGGTCTGATTTCTGATCAGATCAAGCAGGGATGCATCCAGCAATCTGCCCACCAGAAAACTGCCCTGGGGTGGACCGCTGAAGCTGCTGGTTATGATGT
>CAZYMK010000574.1:1530-1793 GCA_964648885.1 uncultured Geobacter sp.
CAGGGGCAGAAGAAGCCTGTTGCGTTTTTATGGTTACCCACTTGCTGTAGACCGGTTTGTCAGCAGTATTGTGAAACCGCATCAGATTGACATCAATGCCGGCAACAGATTTGTCCGGCAGATTTGAAGCAATGTAGGCCTGATTTTGATCAGCAACAAAGCGGCAGGTGTCATCCCAGGCAGACCAGTCAAGGGCGGTGCGGTCAAGCTCGCGCAGACGGTAGGTAATCGCATCGGTGGCCCGCTTGAGGTCTCCGGCCATC
>CAZYMK010000575.1:0-1787 GCA_964648885.1 uncultured Geobacter sp.
AGGATGAAACACTACTTTGAAACCTTTCTCAATGTAGTCGATGCGTTGGAAAAGTTTGGGGTTGAGTATGTGCTGATTGGCGGGTATGCCGTGATTATTCATGGCTTTCCGCGATTTACTGAAGATATGGATCTGTTTGTTCGTCTCGAACAGGATAATATCGCTCGGCTGCGCCATGCCCTGGACGATGTGTTTCATGATACCAGCCTGCAGGAACTGACTGCGACGGAGATTGACCAGTATCCGGTTATTCGCTACGGCGCACCGAATGGTTTTTTAATCGATCTCATCGCTCGCATTGGTGAGATGTATCAGTTTGATGACATTGAGTATGAAGAGCTGCAGATTGAGGGGCATACCTTAAGGATTGCAACACCGGAAATGCTATACAGGATGAAGCAGGGTACGGTTCGTCCGCAGGATCATCGCGATGCGGTATTTTTGCAGGAGCTTATGAGACAACGGGACACTGCAGGTGGATCCAATGGGGATTAAAAAATTCACCAGTTTTGAAGAGGCTGAGCAAGCATTGTGGGAATTCAACCCGGATAGTGCCTATTTTAGCCGTCTGCGGGATCTGTTTGGCCTTGCTGAAAAGCTTTATACAGGCCGCGTTGAAACAGGAATCAGAAAATATCGTTCTTTAGAAGAGCGTGTTGATTTGATGGGGAAGCGGTCATGAACGGCTCGATTCTGATTGTTGATGATGAAAAGGGGCAGCGCGAGATCCTGACCATGATCCTGCGGGGAGAAGGGTACGAAACCGCCGAGGCAGCGGGAGTGCCTGAGGCCCTGGCACTCCTGGGCAGGCGGGAGTTTGACCTGATTCTGACTGACCTGAAGATGCAGGGCCAGAGCGGGCTTGATCTGCTGGAACAGGTCATGGCGGATGATCCGCAGCAGTGCGTGATCATGATGACTGCCCATGGTACGGTGGATTCAGCGGTGGGCGCCATGAAGCGGAGTGCCTTTGACTACCTGGAGAAGCCGCTGGAGCGTGAAAATCTGCTGCTTACCCTGCAGCGGGCCTTTGAGCGAATAACCCTGGTGCGTGAAAACCGGGTGCTGCAGAAGCGGGTGGCGGCCATTGAGCAGATCCCCTCCATTATCGGCGATCATCCCAAGATGAAGGAAGTCTACCGGATCGTTACCAAGATCGCAGCCACGGCCTCTACTGTGCTGGTCTACGGTGAGTCCGGCACTGGCAAGGAGCTGGTGGCCCGGGCCGTTCATGATCGTTCTGCCCGCAAGGACCAGCCCTTTATGGCCATCAACTGCGCTGCTATCCCTGAAACCCTGATAGAAAGCGAGCTTTTCGGCCATGAAAAGGGCAGCTTCACCGGTGCAACTGCCCGGGAGATCGGCATTCTGGAAGCGGCCAACGGCGGCACGGTTTTTCTGGACGAGATCGGTGAGATGAACGTCTCTATGCAGGCCAAGCTGTTGCGGGCCATCCAGGAAAAGGAGATCCGCCGGGTTGGCGGTAAGGTCAACCTGCCGCTGGATGTGCGGATTATCTCCGCCACCAACCGTGATCTGGAACAGGAAATCAGGAAGGGCTGTTTTCGAGAAGATCTCTTCTACCGGCTGAATGTGATTCGGATTGTGCTGCCCCCCCTGCGGGAGCGGGGCAGCGACATAGCCACCCTGGCAGATTTCTTTGTGAGCAAATACCGTGCATCAACCGGTATTCAGGTTGAGGGGATCGCCAAGTCGGCCCTCAAGCTGCTGTTGAACTACACCTGGCCCGGTAATGTCCGCCAGCTTGAATCAGTGATTGAACGGGC
>CAZYMK010000576.1:0-616 GCA_964648885.1 uncultured Geobacter sp.
CGGCAGGGCCCGGCCCACGGTGGCCACCCGCAGTTCAATCGGATCATCGGTGCGGGTCTGGGTGATCACCGGCAATGATTCGGTCTGGCCGTAGGCAATGGTGATCTCTGCGGCGTGCATGTCACGGATCACCCGCTCCGGCACGTTGTAGGCCCAGATCGAGAGGTGGTCCCCCTTCTTGACCCCCTGCTTCAGCAGACCTTTCGCAACCTGACGGCAGACCCGGTTAAATGTTCTTTTCACCAAGGCAGTGGTCGTGTTGCGTACGAGGCAGACGTATAAATCACTGAATTTTTGAGTTTTGCTGCATAGCACAGCAGTGGATGGCCGTCAAGTATCCCGTGTCCAGTCATACGCTGATACGGTCCGAGTATTCGCTCAGGTTTGACAAGGCATGAAATGCTGATATTGTCTTTAGAAGTGTCAGCTGCACAAGACCTCTGACTATTGGGGAGACGGTTCTATGGGGGCAAAGATGACTACACGGGAAATTCCGGCGCGTACAACGCGCCTGCTGGTCGCAGTTTCAGGTTGTTGGCTGCTGTTTGCTTCACTGTGCGGCTGTGGTGACAAGAAACAGGCAAAGGCGCCGTTGCCGCCGACTGAAGTGGTGGTT
>CAZYMK010000576.1:626-1784 GCA_964648885.1 uncultured Geobacter sp.
GCACACAGTGCCGGTGGAGTTTCCGTTTGTGGCCCAGATCCA
The DNA here is from genome assembly GCA_964648885.1 of uncultured Geobacter sp. Classification (GTDB taxonomy): domain Bacteria; phylum Desulfobacterota; class Desulfuromonadia; order Geobacterales; family Pseudopelobacteraceae; genus Trichlorobacter. Next base: position 669 of record CAZYMK010000576.1, read on the forward strand.
GAGTTCCCATCAGGTGGATGTGATGGCCAGGGTAAGCGGCTTCGTGGAAAAAATCAGTTACAAGGAAGGGGAACCGGTGCGGCAAGGGCAGGTGCTGTTCCTTTTGGACAAAAAGCCGTTTGTTGCAGCTGCCAACGCTGCCAAGGCTGAAGTTGATACCCGCAAGTCACAGCTCTGGACCGCCAAGGCCTCGCTGGACCGGATCAAGCCCCTTGCCGAACAGAATGCTGCCAGCAAGAGCGACCTGGACAATGCCATGGGCAACCACAAGACCGCCGAGGCCGGGGTGCAGCAGGCCCAGGCCAATTATGACAAGGCTCTGCTTGACTTGAGCTACACCACCATTGCCGCTCCGTTTAGCGGTGTGGCCGGTCAGGCCTTGATGCGCGAAGGTGCCTACATAACGGCTGGAGGCAGTTCGGCCAAGCTGACCTATGTGGCCAAACTTGATCCGGCCTGGGTTGATTTCAGTATCTCACAAAACGAGCAGGCCAAATTTAGTCAGGAGGTTGAAAAAGGCCTGATTATTGCGCCGAAGAATCAGCGCTATACCGTAGAGCTTGAGCTGTCTGACGGCAGCCGCTATCCCCAGGCAGGGGTAGTCAACTTTGCCGAGCCCACCTTCAGCAAGGAGACCGGCACCTATCTGGTGCGGGCCGAAATTCCCAACCCCAAAGCGGTGCTGCGTCCCGGTATGTTTGTGAAGGTCTGGCTGACAGGTGCCACCCGCCCCAATGCCCTGGTGGTGCCGCAGCGGGCGGTGCAACAGACCAGTAACGGCCAGATTGTGTTTGTAGCCAATGACAAGGGACTGGCTGAGGCGCGACCGGTAGTGGGCGGGGAATGGATCGGCCATGACTGGATCATCAACCAGGGGTTGAAGGCCGGTGACCAGGTGATTGTTGACGGCTTTATGAAACTGGCCCCCGGTGCGCCGGTCAAGCCGGTTACGCCTGAAGAGATGAAGAAGGCAGCCCAGCCTGCCCAGCCGGCACAAGCCAAGTAGAGGGGGCGTCATGGGAAGCTTTTTCATAGACCGCCCTGTCTTTGCGGCGGTTATTGCCATCATCATCACTCTGGGCGGTCTGGTGGCCTTAAAGATCACGCCCATAGCCC
>CAZYMK010000577.1:0-1269 GCA_964648885.1 uncultured Geobacter sp.
TGAACCTGTTGTCATTTGATAGATCGTTTTTGCGATAGGTCAGCCAGCCGTCAGCTGAATAGCAGCCGAGTCCGCACCAGATCAGTGCAAAGGCGCATAATTGAACTATAGATAAAGGCTCATGATAGATGAAGACTGCCAGAAGAAAATGCAGTGAGGGCGATATGTACTGAAGAAAGCCAATGGTGGTAAGTTTCAGGCTTCGGGCAGCAGCCCGGTAAGTGCGTCGGCGGCAACGACTTTGCGTAGCAGGCCATAACAGCTGAACGTCCCTGCCAACACCAGGGCTATCCAGGGTATACCGCCATGCTGGTCGGTCAGTATCATAACGCCACAGATGGCGAACAACAGGCTCAAGATCTGCAGCCTGCGCAGATGTTCGTGCAGAAACAGGATCCCCAGCAATACACTGACAAGGGGGCTGATAAAATAGCCAAGGCTTAACTGCAGCACCTGCCCACTATTTATAGCAAAAATAAATAGAAGCCAGTTCAGGGCGATCATCAGTGCCGACACCATCAGGTACAGCATTGAGTGCCTGTCTGCAATGGTGGTACGAATGACCGTCCACCCGTGACGTATCGTGATCAGTATGCAGAGGAACACAGCTGACCAGACGATTCGGTGGGCAACCACCTGAAGCGCCGGAACAGGGCCAAGTTGCTTGAAGTAAACCGGAAAAACGCCCCAGAACAGATGTGCAAGCATGCCGTACGCCAGCCCCAGGAGTGCCTTACGCTGCGTGTGAGTGTCGTTCATCGCACCTGTGTTTCAATCTGCAATGACTGCCAGGGGTACAGGCCATGCACACGGGCGTGCAGGCGGGCGATACCGAGCAAAATATCAATAATCGGCGTTGGCTCACCAGTGATCTGACCAATTTCACGCACAGCACTGACAAGCGCGTCAAGCTCCACAGGCCTCCCTGCTGTGGCATCTTGAAGCATTGAGGTTTTGAATGCGCCCAGCTTACGGGTTACCGCATTTCGTTCTTCGCCGCTCTGGGTAACCGGGCAACCGATTTTTGCACCGATTCGTGACGCCTCAGCCATGACATCAAGACAGAAACGGTTTACCAGCGGATCATCAAGGATCTGGTCGCAGGTTGCGCCAGTGATGGCAGAGACGGGATTCATCGTCATGTTGCCCCAGAGTTTGAACCAGATGTCGGTCTGAACACTTTTGGAGATCTCGACATCCAGTGATGCCGAGCCAAGCAGCTGCCCCAGCTTGCGCACTCTCTCCGAGTCACTGCCGTCAGGCTCTCCG
>CAZYMK010000577.1:1279-1782 GCA_964648885.1 uncultured Geobacter sp.
GATGATCAGTCGTTTGCCGAAAACATGGTGTACAAAGCCTGGTTCATGCAGAAAAAAACTGCCGTGTACAACACAGCCAACAACCTGAGCAGAAGGGATTAGCCCGGCAATTGATCCGTCCGGGTCCACCGAGGCAAGTCTTGTCCCTGCATATCTGCCGCCAAAACCGTCAAAAAACCACCAGGGAATGCCGTTCATTGCGGTCATGACAATCGTATCAGGGCCGATCAGCGGAGCAATCCCGTGGGCAACCTGCGTCATGGCCGTTGCCTTGACAGCGACAATCACCAAGTCCTGAACACCCAGATCTGCAGGATTGTCGCTCACACGCACGGTTTCCGTAAACAGCCTGTCATTGCTCAGCATCCTCAGGCCGTTTTTCTGCAATGCCTTCAGTGTGGCCTGGCGTGCCACGACATGTATGCTATGACCAGTATGGGCAAGCAGTGCCCCGATGAATCCTCCAACCGCTCCGGCACCGTAGATGCAGATTTTCATGACTG
>CAZYMK010000578.1:0-1778 GCA_964648885.1 uncultured Geobacter sp.
TGCGTCATCTTCAGTTGTTGGCGCATCTCCATCGCCATACCTGCTCACCTCACCGTCGTATCAAGGGTTGTTACAGCCTGAATCCTTCACCCAGATAGATCTCACGGGCCTTCCTGCTCTCGGCAATCTGCTCCGGTGTGCCGTACTCAAGCACCTCTCCGGCGCTGACAATGTAAGCGGCGTCACAGACCCCCAGGGTTTCACGGACGTTATGATCTGATATCAACACCCCGATGTTGCGTTGCTTCAAGCCGTTAATCAGCTGTTGTATGTCAGCCACGGCAATCGGGTCAATGCCGGCAAACGGCTCATCCAGCAGAATAAAGGCCGGACGAATAATCAAGGCCCGGGCAATCTCCACCCGCCGACGCTCACCGCCGGAAAGGGCAAAGCCCCTGGTATCAGACACATGGGTAATGCCGAACTCTTCCAGAAGCTCCTGGGCACGATGTTGCTGCAGCTCCGGGTCATCCTCAACCGTTTCCAGGATTGCCAGCAGGTTGTCCCGCACCGTCAGTTTACGAAAGACCGAGGCCTCTTGCGGCAGATAGCTGATTCCCTGCCGGGCCCGCAGATGCATCGGCAGTTCGGTGATATCATCATCATCAAGCCAGACCGTACCGGCGTCCGGTCGGGTTAATCCCACCATCATGTAAAAGGTGGTGGTCTTGCCGGCACCGTTGGGCCCCAGGAGCCCGATCACCTGACCGGACTGCAGCGACAGCTCAACCCCGGAGACTACCCGGCGTTTGCCGTAGCTCTTGCAGAGCCCGACGGCCCGCAACGATCGCTTAACGCTTTGGTTTTCCATCGTTTGTGCGGACACCACTGCCCGGCTTGGGATGAATCACCGCCTCAACCCGTGCGTTGTCACCGCCGGTTACCTCGCTCCGCTCTTCATCAAGGTAGTAGATGATCACCTTGCCGGTAACTGAATCCTTATCCTGAGTCACCTTCGGATTGATGGTCAGGGTGATCTTGCCTTCACGGTTCTCATACAAGGCATGGCCGCCGGTGCCGACCCGGTTGGTCTGCAGGATCCGCACCGAGCCGATCGCCTCGATCTTGTCCACCTCGTCCTGCCCGTCACCATAGAAGATGATCAGCTTGTCGGAGTAGATGGTGACATCTTCCTGACGTGCCACCACCCGTCCGGTGAAGATGGCCGTCTTGCCCTTGTTGTCGGCCTTCAGGTCATCGGCCTTGATGGTGATCGGTTTGCTGGAGCGGTCCTGGCGGGCAGCGGCCGTTGCGCCGGTGGGCTGCGGTGCCGACTGAACCGTTGCAGCGCCAAACAACAGCAGCACCAGCACCAACAGCAGGGTCTGACTATTTTTTAGCATGGTATCCCTCAATAACAGCATCAACCGGCCCGTTAAAACGAACCGTCTCCTCGTGCAACGACATGGTCATACCACGGGCATGCAACGTCAGTCGCCCATCCCGTACCACCACCGGGCTGGTCGTGGTGATCAACCCCGGTCCGGTGCGATACTCAAGCTGTTCCGTATCCAGCACCATCCCCTTTTTGGTCACGATATGCACCTGGGTACGCATCTGCACCAGCTTGGCCTGCTCATCAAAGGTGCCGGTTTTTGAGGTGATCGCCATACCGCCGGCCTTGCCTTCGTAGATATCAGCCTTGACGGTCTCCAGCTGTGCTGTGCCGGTATCCTTGTCATACTCGGCTCGTTCAGCCGCCAGATCCCAGAGCTTTTCATTGCCGCGCATCTCTGAAAACTGCAGACGGTTAATCGCCATATCTATTTCAGGGGAGG
>CAZYMK010000579.1:0-1777 GCA_964648885.1 uncultured Geobacter sp.
GGTTCACTGTCAGAAAACGGTAGTCAGACGGTTTGCCTGCGTCATCGCAGATGATTTCATGCAAGGCAAGTCCATCCAGCATCTCATGGAACAGTTTCTGGTAGTCTTGTTCTGCCTTTCTTTGCTCGGTTATGTCGCGGAACTCGATAACCCGGACAGGGGAACCTTTGTAGGCGCTGTTTTTACCTTTGATTGCCAGAGGATACTTCGATCCATCCTTGCGTACCCCTTTGACTTCATAGTGTTCTTCATAGCCGCGCCCGATATTATGCAAAACCGTATCAAGGAATTCAGGTGCAATCAGCCTGAGGCCGTCTGTGCCGATCAGCTCCTGATAGCTGAACCCGGTCATCTCTGACAGGCCCTGGTTGCATTCCAGAATCAGGCCCTTATCATGGATTACGATACCACTGAAAGTGGCATCACTGAGCGCCTTAAAGCGGTTTTCACTTTCAATCAGCGCCTGCTCTGCCTGCTTGCGCTCGGTAACATCGCGAGCAATGCCGAAGAGCCCCACAATATCACCCTTTTCATCATGAATCGGGTATTTCCGGTTATCAATCCAGCCCTTGTTGCCGCTGGTGGTCAGAATTTCCTGGATCTCCTTCGCAACCAACACCCCTGCAAATACTTCTTTTTCAAGGCTGTAGTAAATGTCAGCATATTCCTCCGGAAATACATCATAGTCGGTCATACCGATCAGGTCGGTCCAATGTTCGGCCGGGCTGCAGATGGATACCAGCGTCTGGCTTGCTCCGGTAAAGACATGGTTGCGATCTTTAAAATAGATGAAATCATCTGTGTTTTCCATGATGGCCCGGAAATTGGCCATGGAGACCGCATCATCCAGGGTTCTGGGCAGGCTCTTGGCATCCTGGAGCAGCAGCTCAATTACGAGATCATCCCCAACGGCGCCGGCTTGTTTCTCGTAGAAACCTTTGATGCAACGGATGCGGCCATTGGCCTGCCTGATCCGGACATTGAAGCTGCCAGAACCGGGCTGGAGGTCATCTGAAAAAAGCATTTCAGCAATATCAAGGTCGTGGGGATGCATCAGTTCTGTCAGGGATACTCGCAGGGAGATAAAATCTTCTGGGCTAAAGCCAAGCAACGCTTCAACACTGTCGCTGACTGACAGCACCGCCAGCTGATCCGTGAGTGCCAGACAGATTTTTACGTCCGGCAGGCAGTTCATCTGTTTATGTACGGGTGTTGGAGCCATAAAGAACACCTCCCGAATCAGCTTTTATGACAGGATTCGTTGACATAACAATACCAGTCATCAGCGCAATGTCAATTGCTCCGATTTTATTGTGACCAACTGTTTTCTTTGCCGTCACCCGCCTGCCATTATCTTGTACTAAGCTGCATTTTTACCACTGGAGTGATGACCGCTTGCCATGCATGCAGTCAGTCCGGAGACCAGAATGCACCACGAAATTCCACTGTTACGACAAATCGCCCAGACAACCCGCGCCATACCGGGCAGCATGACGGTGCATGAGGTAATAGAATGTTTCCAGCAGCATGAAACATTGCTCGCCCTGCCGGTTGTAAGTGATGGCCGCCTGGAAGGACTGACCAGTCGCCGGGATCTGTTTTTACAGCATTTATCCAAACCATTTGCCCGCGATCTGTACTACCGCAAGCCGATCAGGATGCTGCTTGATCCGTACCCCCTGGTCATGCCTTCACATCTGAATGTCAATCAGGGCTTGGAAGAGCTGCTGCAACGGGATCCCAAACTTGAATCCGACTGTTTCGGGATCATGGAGGA
>CAZYMK010000580.1:0-1764 GCA_964648885.1 uncultured Geobacter sp.
GGGTTGCGGGGGATTCCCAGGTTGTCGTAGGTGAAGTCGGTAAAGAGCGGTTTTTTGCCGCTTGAGGGGTGACAATCCGCGCATTTGCCCTTGTCGTTGAACAGCTTCAGCCCCAGTTGTTCCTGTTTGGTCAGTTTGGCTTTACCGGCCAGGTATGCATCAAACTTAGAGCTAAAAGGGTTGACCTCCGGTGAAAGTTCAAAGGCGGCAATGGTGTGTGCAATGGCATCATAGGCGGTATCGACTTTTTTCCGCTCCACAGCCGACAGATCCGCCTTGTAGCCATCCTCTGCACAGCGCTGATCGTGATTGGCCGGCCAGGCAATGCTGCAGATGCCCGGATGAAGCTTCTCCAGATCACCGGCATAGGGTGCGCTGCAGACCCGGCTGACCACGCAGGCCGCATCGGCAAAACCATGCTCAAGTGGATTTAAAAACGGCCCCTGGGCCTGTTCCGCTGCCGTACTTTTTAGCCGTGTGCCAGTGGCCCGGCCATCCCAGAAGGCACCGCCGATAAAGGCCTTTTCCTTTTTATCCCACTTCAGTACCGGGCTCTGGGCCACGTATGAGGCACTGGGGGGGCGGCGGTTGCCGAAGCGGTCGCTGAAAGAACCGTTATAGACGCTGCCGTGGCTGTTGAAGGTGCTGTCCGGTCCGCTCCAGCCGACTTCGGGGGCATGGCAGGTGGCGCAGGACTGGTTGCGCTGTGCCGACAGGTTGGCATCAAAAAAAATCTGCTTACCCACCTGTGCTGCCGGGGAAAGTGTGGCGGCAACAGCTGCGCTGCTGCTGAGCAGGCCGATCAGTAACGCGAGGAAAAATGGTTTCATAGATCCCTCCAGTGTGAAATGAAAACAGCATGTTGCGTGAACTACTTTTTGCCTTATGGCACCGGTTCTCCCACAAGCAAGATTTTGAGCAGCTCAAGGGGATGTTCGTTGTGCCGTTCAGCGATCTGTTTAAGGGTGTCGTTGGGGGCGGCTGTGATCTTGCGGTTAACCAGCTTGGTGCGGGCAGCTGCCGGGTCCAGCTTCAGTTCGGTACAGATCTCGGCCAGTTGCTTGCGGCCAAAGCCGGTTCCTTCAAAGCGTTTTTCCACCAGCTCGGCGGTCCAGCGTGCCGGCGTTGTTGTTGGTGCCGGAGCAGGAGCTGCGGTGAGCTGCGACTGTGGTGCTGCCGGCGCGGAAGCCGATGGAGGGACAGTCAGTGCTGCCGGAGCCGGGGGAGGATCGGTCGGCTGGTTCAGCAGCTTGAAGATGGCGGCCGGACTCGTCCGGTTCTGTCTGGCAACATCTCCCAGCTTCTGGTCTGGCCCGCTGCATTGTATCTTGTGCTGCTCAAGCAGTTTAAGGGACGGCTCAAGTTCCAGATCGGTTTTTTTGAGGAAGTTTCGCAGGGTGAGCAGCTCGGCATGGGAAACCGGCGGTTCATCCTCGGCGGTCTTGATCCAGTATTCCTTGATCTCCTCGTTCAGCTCAAGGATGTAGTTGAGTGGTGGTGTCTTGTAGATGGCGCCGATGGTAAAGAAGACCGTCAGGAAGGCTGCAAGTACCAACTCACGTTTCAGGGCCAGGGTTTGGCTCGCTTTGTCTTTGAAGTAGCTGATCAGAGCCCGCCAGTTGAGCCAGGTATGCCAGATGCCGGCGATGATGAACAACAGGCTGGTGGTGATATGCATGTCGCCCCACTGGCTCTTGGTAAGGCCCAGCATCCGCCAGTCGATCCAGGAGGCGATGCGCCCCTGGGGAACAATGAACAGGATGA
>CAZYMK010000581.1:0-740 GCA_964648885.1 uncultured Geobacter sp.
ACTTCCGGTGTGACAATATGACGGAGAACACCGCTGAAATTTTCAAACAACTGTTCGACCAAAAAGCAATCATGTTCATCAAGCCATTCCCACGCCTGTCTTTCAACCGCCAACCTGAACTCTTCGTCCAAAATCATCTCTCGGGAAAACCACAGTCCGTTTCCCAATTGAAACATCCCGGCTTTAAGGTTTTCAATGTGTGAATCCTCAAACAGGACTTTCTGACGCAACAGCCGCACCGCCATCGGATCGAATGACACACCATTTGGATATTAAAGCTCAGCAGTCGTTATGCTACCCTCCATTGGCTTCCTGCCATGGTCCGCCAGCAAGCCATGACAGCTTGAATTCAACTCCTACGCTCTTTTCAATTGGCGGCATAACAAATCCGGCAATAAAAGCAGCAACCTCTGCCAGTTCTATTTCTACAGCAAGGCCAGTCCGATTGAGAAATGCTTTCCACTGCCTGACTTTTTGAGTGTCTGCAAAGAATTCCGGAGTTAATGCCAGAGGCAGTTCTACCGGTAATGCTGTATTCCTTCGTTCAAAGGTTCGCGTAAGTGCCGTAGCCAGTGTCATGCCGTCAAAATCGAATTGGTTGCCGAGGACCCACAGGTCATGAAAATCCTTCATACGGCTGTTGGCTATACCCAAGTGAACCATTGCCTGAAATTTCTCAGCAATTACCGCTTCACGAGGATATACCCGCAGATGCGGAGCAGGGTGATCAAGCAACGTTG
>CAZYMK010000581.1:750-1764 GCA_964648885.1 uncultured Geobacter sp.
TAAGCCTCGTACCGCCATATTCCATCTGGTCTCTGATATCTTCAGCTTGGACACTGGCCGGATCAAACGTAATCCCGTCATCTTCTGCTTCTGTTTGGCAAATTGTACGAAAAACCGTAGCCAGCGCTTCGATCTCGCTTTCTCCATAACCGAGCAGATCAACGTCCCGTGTCGAACGGTAATTGATAACTCCCCACAACGGAAAAAGCATGGCGCCTTTCAGAACAAAGCGCTCCCGGTATTCTGACCGGCCCAGGCGATAGAGAAACCTTTCCAGCCCGTAACGGGTGAGCAGCAAATTGAAATCGACCCGCTTTGACCTTGCCTGGTCAAGCAAATGCTGACGAACCGAAACTGCGACATTTGCTCTCAGACGTTGTGTCATATGGCCATCGCCTCCATATAAGGCATCATGACACTGCTTACCCGGCAGACCTTGGCGTAACGCCAAAGATCATCGATCGTGCACCGGCCATCGATCCTGTGAGTTTCTAAACCATCACTGAACGCAGGTCCCGAGAATCTGACAAATTTTATTGGCAGACTGGTCCTGGGAAGATGAGCCTTGACGTCAATTGCCACCCAGACCTCGAATGGTGCTTGTGTTGTCAGATCATGAAAACGAAGTGCGGAAAGGAGGCAGACCACACCGTTAGGAATTGCTTTGCCAACTTCGGCCAGAGTCTGATGCTCTGTTACTTGTGTGTCTGTCAGCCGATAGATACCGCGTCCGACGCGCTGGGCTACACCCCGTTTGCACAGGCGGCTAATCTCTACCCGGGGGATTTCGTACTGCTCAAGATCCCGGGAGCGTACCACGCTTTGCTTGCCGAATAGATCAAGGAGTCTTTGTTGTGCAGTGAGATTCATGGCAACCGCTTTTTGTTCCAAAATGTTGAGTTTAATATACATATACCTTGCATTTGTAACAATCAAGCAATGTTCAAATTTTTTATCTCAGACTGCAATCGTCTCAATCATCCTAAAAAACGCAGTTGAACGGTCAAAAATATT
>CAZYMK010000582.1:0-1761 GCA_964648885.1 uncultured Geobacter sp.
GGGATTGGTGATTCCGATGGTCATGCGCCCCTCTTCCAAGGCAAGGGGGATCATGCCGATCTTTTCCGCCGTGTCTTTGGGAATCAGGCGCAGTGCTTCTTCTTCCGGCTCAAAGCTGGAGAGGTCAAGGTACTCGAGACCGCTCTGCACGGCAATGGTGCGGGCAAATTCCGGTGCTGTGATAAAACCCAGCTTGATCAGCAGGTCACCTAGAATTGCACCGGTTACATTCTGCTGTTCCAGGGCAATATCAAGCTGTTTCTGGGTGATGGTTCCCTGTGAAAGCAGCAACTCACCGATCTTGATTGGGGCGGCCATGACAACCTCCTGTAATTAGTCGTTGTTAATCAGGTATGGCTGCAGCACCACTACCAACTCAGTCCGCATATCGGTGTTGTCCCGCCGGGTAAAGAGAGAACCCAGCCAGGGGATGTCACCCAGCAACGGAACCTTTTCATCCTTGTTTCGCTGGGTATTGTTGATCAGGCCGCCGATCACGATCATTTCGCCGTCTCGGATCTTGATCGTGGTGGAAAGCTCACGCAGATCAACAATTGGTAGTCTGATTTTTATTTGGTTGTTTTCATCACCACCAACTTTTTCTTCCGGCAGGTCAACCAGATGTGAAACAATAGGTGTAATGGTCAGGCTGATCTCCCCCCTGTTGTTAATGTACGGAACCAACCCCAGCATAATACCGTCAAGAACGTTCCCGGTTTCAACCGAGTAGGTTATGGTAGGGGTGCTTCCTGCTGCGGTGGTGGTGGTGGAGGTAACTTTGGCTATATAGTTCGTGTTACGTCCCACCGAGAGCAGAGCGCTCTGACCGTTCATAACATTAATCCTGGGATTTGAGAGAGTCTTGACCTCCCCCTGGGTTTTAAGAGCCGTCAACAGTCCGGCAATAGATCCCTGGGAACCGCTGTGGATTGCCCCTACCCTGAAGTTGGGGGCTGCACTGTCTACCGCTTGCTGGAGTCCCTGAACCGCGCCGAGTGCCTTGCCGTAACCGCCTGCCAGCTGGCCGAAGCCTTTAATACTGGATATGAAACCCCAGTCTATGCCGAACTTGAGGCTGTCATCCAGTCTGACCTCGATAATCCGTGCCTCGACCAGCACCTGACGATTCAGGGTTTTGCGGAGCGTGTCCAGATAAGATTCGATCCGCTGCAGGTTTCTGCGGGTAGCAGTAACCATGATGGTGCCGGTCAGCCGATTGACCGTTACCAGCTGCTGTGGAGCTGCCTCTTCTCCCCTGGCGGGTTCGGCTATCACTGGTTGGAGCTGGGGTTGGGTCTGAGATTGGGGCTGTGGCTTTTCTGCAACAGTTCTGGTCTGGGAATCAGTTCTTCCAATCATTCCCTGCAATGCTTTTTCAAGTGAATCCCAAAAATCAAATGCCTTGGCATCGCTCTTGTTGGTCTGGCTGATGGTGCCTTTAATATTGCTGGATCCCCCTCCTGATCCACCTGCAGAGGCCGAAGCACCGCTGCCGAGAATGTCGCCGCCCACCTCAATGTTGAATCCCTGCACCATTGCCGGATGTCCCAGCTCAAAGGTCTTGGTGCCGGTGGCCAACCGTAACCGTATTCCCTTTGATTGTATAAAAATAATCAGCGGCGTTCAGAACCGTTGACAGTGCATCGTCTGCAGTGACCCGTTTGAGGGTAATGGTGATGGAGCGATCTTGCTGAACACCTTCATTGATGATCAGGTTGAGACCGGCGGTATCTGCAATGACATGCAGGATGTCGCCCAATG
>CAZYMK010000583.1:0-1759 GCA_964648885.1 uncultured Geobacter sp.
CAGGTCAGCACATACATCTCTTCCGGGGCCTCGGCCCAGGTGTCTTCCAGGATGCCGCCTTCAAAGGAGATATGCAGCAGGTTGCGGTCAGAGGACCAGGGACGCTTCTTGGTGATCGGAATCGGGATATCGTTCTTCTTGGCGTATGCGATCAGCGCCTTACGGCTGTTCAGCTTCCACTCACGCCAGGGGGCAATCACCGTGATCGAAGGGTCAAAGTGATAGTAGGCCAGCTCAAAACGGACCTGATCATTACCCTTGCCGGTGGCGCCGTGGGAGACCGCATCACATCCTTCAAGCTTGGCAATCTCCATCTGACGCTTGGCGATCAACGGCCGGGCGATAGAGGTACCCAGCAGGTAGTGCCCTTCGTAGACCGCATTGGCCCGGAACATCGGATAGACGAAGTCGCTGACAAACTCTTCCTTCAGGTCATCAATATAAACCTTGCTTGCGCCTGTCTTCAGCGCCTTTTCACGGACCGGATCCAGCTCGTCCCCCTGCCCCAGGTCGGCGGAAAACGCCACAATTTCAGCGTCATACTCGTTTTTCAGCCACTTGAGGATAATCGAGGTATCCAGCCCGCCGGAGTAGGCCAGGACGATCTTGTTCGCTTCCTGCTTCTTTGCCATGGTGTGTCTCCCTTTACAATTGATTCTCAGTCATTTTTCTTCATCAGGGCTCGTCCCTGCCGCATGGCGTTAACAAGCTCCATTTCCATTTCCAGTTTACGTATCTTTTGTTCAGCCGACATCTTCTGGTATTCCAGAATCTGCTCTCTTGTCCGGTAATACAAGAGTGGAGGATTATTCATCTGTTCTCCCACGCATACAAACCTATCTGAACCACAAGACATCCAGCACTTTATCCTGAACCAGCGGTTCAAACTCATGGTGGTCTGAACTCACAAGCGTTGCACCGATAACATCCGCCATCCCGAGAGCTATTGAGTCTGCAAGCGATACCCGGTAGCTTGTTTTAAAACGGGCTGCCGCAACAATCAATTCATCACACAACTCCCACACGACGACAATCGGCAACTGTCGCACAGCCTGTAAAACCTCTGCTGCCGCCTGCCGATCACCGGTCGTCCGCACCGCATCGTAACAGACTTCGTACAGATTGATTGCAGCCAGGTACACCTCTGCGGACTGCTGCTTCAACAAATTAGCAACTGTATCAGCTCCTTGTTCATTACTCAGAAAGGCAATCAACGCACAGGCATCAAGCAGATAGCGTTTCATAGCTCCGCTTCTTTTTCAGCCTGCTTTGCTGCCATAAACGCATCAACAGCACTCAGTTTCCCTCTGAACGATCCTCTCAATGCAGTGACTGAGCTTTCCGGACACCCAACCTTATCTCCGGCAATATCCATCTGCTCCCGCACTTCATCTATCGTAGAGTTATCAGTTATTGCATCAGCCAGTTTTAAAGAACCGACATACTCCTGGGGCTTACATAAGCTTCTGGTGGTCGGTTGATCATCAGCAGGCAAAATAAGCACCTCAACCTTCCGATGCTGGAGATCAAACGGAAGACTGAAGATATTCATCAGTACATCACTATGTATAATCGCTCTTACCGCTTGCATCTCAACCTCCCTGCCATCATGCCATCAACGTCGCCATAATGGCCTTCTGGATATGCAGCCGGTTTTCTGCCTCATCCCATACCACGGAATGTTTACCTTCAATCACACTGTCACTGATCTCTTCACCGCGATGGGCAGGCAGGCAGTGCAGTACGATGCTGTCCGGCT
>CAZYMK010000584.1:0-1222 GCA_964648885.1 uncultured Geobacter sp.
TCGGCATACTGTTCTGGATCGGTTGGAATCTGGATTTCGCTCATGATGGCCTCGCGCAAAATAAAGGGGTGCCGACGCCCTTTGTTATAGGCTATATTGATCCGGCTGACAACCACCCACATGAGGAACGCCCATGTCCGATACCGCTGTTTTGCTGCTTCAGATGGGAGGCCCCGATTCGCTGGAGGCGGTGCGCCCCTTCCTGCTCAATCTGTTTTCAGATCGTGAGATCATCAAGATCGGCCCGGCCTGGCTGCAGCCGTTCATAGCCAGAATGATCGTACGGCGCCGTACGCCAACCGTGGTGGAAAAATACCGCGAGATCGGCGGCAAATCACCCATCCGCGAGCTGACCCAGGCCCAGGCCGATGCCCTGGCCACAGAGCTGGGGATCCCCTGCCACGTGGGGATGCGCTACTGGCACCCCTTTACCGCTGATACCGTGGCGCAGCTGCGCACAAGCGGTATCAAACGTCTGGTGGCCCTGTCTCTTTATCCGCACTACTCCCGAGCCACCAGCGGCTCCAGCTTCAATGACTTGACCCGCTGCCTGGCCGATCTGGACACTGATTTTGAGGTACTGCGGATTCCCCAATTTTACGATCATCCGCTCTATATTCAGGCCCTGGCAGAAAAGATTGAGGCAGGCCTGGCCGGTTTTGCCGACCGCAGCACCGTGCAGCTGCTGTTCTCGGCCCATTCGCTGCCCCAGTCGTTTATTGACGAAGGCGATCCTTACCTTGACCATATCCAGGCCACAGTACGGCTGGTGATGGAACAGTTCAGAGATGTCAACCACCACCTGGCCTTCCAGTCCCGGGCCGGACCGGTCAAATGGCTGGAACCGTCCACTGACGACAAACTGAAGGAGCTGGCAGGATCGGGCTGCCAAAACGTGCTGATGGTGCCGCTCTCCTTTGTTTCAGACCATATTGAGACCCTGCACGAGATTGATATTGAATACGCCGAAGAGGCCCACAAACTGGGGATCAGCAACTTCAGGCGCACCGAATCGCTTAACAGCTCACCAACCTTTATCCGCTGTCTGGCAGAGCTGGTGCAGGATGCGCTAAAAAACAAACCACCTTCACAATTGTTCACAATCTCTTCATAACCTCTTCTTAAAGGCCTGGTAAGGTGGAACCATCACAACGAGGTTGATCATCAACCACACACCAGACACGGAGGAACAAAAACATGAAAAGATCCATTTTGGCACTCA
>CAZYMK010000584.1:1232-1757 GCA_964648885.1 uncultured Geobacter sp.
GAGGCCCACAAACTGGGGATCAGCAACTTCAGGCGTACCGAATCGCTCAACAGCTTGCCAATCTTTATCCGCTGCCTGGCAGAACTGGTTCAGGATGCGCTGAATAAGTAGAACGTCTTCACAATTGTTCACAATCTCTTCATAACCTCTTCGCATCAGGCTGGTAAGGTGGAACCATCACAACGAGGTTGATTACCAACCACACACCAAACACGGAGGAACAAAAACCATGAAAAGATCCCTTTTAGCACTCACCGCAGCAGCAGCTCTTGCCCTTGCCGGCAACGCCATCGCCATGCCCGGCATGGGACCAGGCGCAGGGGCAGGCCCCGGCGCAGGCAAAGGAGCGGGCATGGCAGCCCAGGGGCAGTACACTGAGCAGCACAAGAAGTTTATTGCCGAGACCCTGCCGATCCGGGAAGAGATGCATAAAAAGCATATCGAACTGCAGAAGGAATGGATCAAGGACAAGCCTGATACGGCCAAGATCACCAAGTTGCAGGGAGAGATGACTGAACTGCGCAA
>CAZYMK010000585.1:0-1756 GCA_964648885.1 uncultured Geobacter sp.
TACGCTTGATCGCCCCATCCAGCACCGCATTGTTGACCCCCATGCCCATGTAGCCAGTCTGGGCATAAGTATCGTACTGAGTTACCTGCAGAGCCAGATCAGCAATGGCAGCAGCAGCAGACCGGTAACGTTCAGGTTCTGCAGCAATCCTGAGCAACCGCGCTACCAGAACATCAGGCAGATCGTTTTCCGCCTGAGCCTGCACCGTTACTTGCTGCAGTTGTTCAAAGACATCCATCCGTTCCTCCTTTGATCACTGGTCGTGCAGCCAGCCCAGCGTACGCTTGATGTCCTCATGGTCATAGGCCCACTTGCAGCAGCCGGCCTCGGCATACACATCATACTCACGCAATTGCGCAGTCAGGAGCTCGATCAGGTACGCTTTTTCCTGGTACTGCTCCCGTTTTGCCACCACCTCATAGATCGGATCAGCAAGCCACTTGGGCAGATCGCCCTGCTCATACTGTTCTGTTACCGCCTGCATCAGTTCGTCAAAGATATCCATGGCAACTCCTTACTGGTCACGCAGACCGTGTAGTGTCGTGACAATCGCGTCCCAGTCCGGCTCCGGCGTCAGGTGGCACCAGGAGAAGCGGATAGAGGTCTCGATCCGCTCCTCCGACAGACCCATGGCCATCAGCACATGGCTGGGGCTGCGGGTATGCGACGTGCAGGCCGAGGTGCTGGAGACAGCGATCAGTTTTTTAAGGGCGGTAATGGCCCGATCAGACGAAATGCCCGGCAGGGAGAGGTTGACGGTATGGGGCAGCGTCCGCTGCTGATCTCCGTTCAGAACCGGCTGCAACGGTGCCAGGGCAGCCAACAAACGCTCCCGGAAGGCGTGGCAGCATGCAGCCCGCTCCCGATGGTTACGCTGGGCCAGCTTGGCAGCCTCTCCCAGCCCGGCTATCAACGGAACCGGCAGGGTACCGGGCCGCAGGCCCTGCTCCTGCCCGCCGCCGAACATGAGCGGCGTCAGGGGCGGAAAGCGCCCGTCACGTTTTCGGGCAATCAAGACACCGATCCCTTTGGGGCCGTAGATCTTGTGGCCGCTGATACTGAGCAGGTCGATCCGCCCGTCCTGCAACGGTTCAATCTCTTTGCCGAACCCCTGGGCAGCATCAACATGCCAGAAGGCACCGTGCCCTGCCAGTAAACGGGAGAAATCCACAAGCGGCTGGCTGCCCCCGGTCTCGTTATTCACCTGCATGGTAGAGATCAGCAGGGTATCAGGCCGCAGGGCAGCGGCAAGCCGTGCCGGGTCCAGCCAGCCGCACTCCCCCACCGGCAGCAACTCAACCTCAAACCCCATCCGTTTCAGCTCCGCCAACGGTTCCAGTACTGCTTTGTGTTCAATGACCGTGCTGATCAGATGTCGCCGTCCGCTGTCCAGACCGTGACGAGCCAGACCCAGCAAGGCCAGATTATTGGCCTCAGTGGCGCCACTGGTAAAAATGATCTCATCCCGTCGTGCCTTCACCAGATCGGCAATCTGACCACGGGCATGCTCCACCGCCATCTGCGCAAACTGACCGAAATCATGGATCGGGCTGGCAGCATTGCCATAGTACCGCTCCATAAATCGCTGTACCAATGCCAAGACTGCCGGTTCAGACGGCGTGGTGGCGTTGCAATCAAGATAGACAGCCATGCCTTCTCCTTCCGATAACGTCCGGCAGGACTATAGACGACGCCTGTTGATAAAACCTGAATCCGTAGCCCCTCAGCGCAGGCAGGTGTGGTAGAGGGGGTACCC
>CAZYMK010000586.1:0-1752 GCA_964648885.1 uncultured Geobacter sp.
CCGACCCGTTTTCGTCAATACGGCTGAAAAGCCCGGAAACGGGGCAGCGCAGACTGTCAACAAGACCTTTATCCAAGGGGTAACAACCGTGGATAAAGGTCTTTTTTTTAACAATACAACGACTAAATCCTGAAACAAACAGGAGTAAAACATGCTGCATACCATGATTCAATGGCTCGTGGACACAATTGGCACCCTGGGATATCCGGGTATTTTTCTGCTGATGGCGGTTGAGAGCTCTGTCATTCCCTTCCCCAGCGAACTGGTCATGCCCCCGGCCGGCTATCTGGTTTCACAGGGTAAAATGAACCCCTGGCTGGCCGTGATGGCAGGCGGACTTGGCAGCCTGGCCGGCGCATATACCAACTACTTTGGTGCCCTTTATCTGGGCCGCCCGTTGCTGCTCAGGTATGGCCGGTTCATCGGCCTGGCCGAGTCAAAGCTTGAACGAGCCGAACTTTTTTTTGCACAGCATGGCGAGATTTCAACCTTTGTTGGCCGTCTGATACCGGTCATCAGACAACTGATCTCCGTCCCCGCCGGACTGGCCCGGATGAATCACGCCCGCTTCGCCCTTTACACCACCCTGGGTGCCACTATCTGGTGCGCCGTACTGGCATGGATTGGCTATGTCATCGGCAATAATCAGGAGATGATCGCGGCCATGTCGCGCCAAGCCGTTGCCTGGGCGCTGGCCGGCTGTCTGCTGCTGGTTGCCGGGTATCTCTACTGGCATAAAAGACGCAACCAACGAGCATAAATCAGAAGACTCGAGCAGCAAACCAAGCACACAAGGAGAACAAATGAAACGACAGACCGCACGTATTTTTATTGTAATGGTGGCAGCACTGTTCCTGGGTATTACTGTTTTTGAATTAACGGCCGAGGCGCGGAGTGGCGGTGGTCGCTCTGGAGGCAGCCGTGGCTCACGTACCTACACCAAGCCGGCAGCCCCCAGTTCACAACCCAACCCGCAACGTCAACAACAGCAGGCTGCACCTGCCCCGAATCAGATGCAGCAGCAGCCAATGGGCGGTAGTTTTCTGCGGAGCATGGCTGGTGGTCTGATGGGTGGCATGATTGGCAGCATGCTCTTCAGCAGTTTTGCCGGTGCTTCAGGCGGCATGGGCGGTGGTGGCGGTGGTATCGGGCTGTTTGAAATCATCCTGCTGGCCGGAGGCGGCTACCTGATTTACCGTTATATCAAGAAAAAGAAGGATGAATCGCAACCTGTTTCCGGGTTTCAGCGTGACATACCCACCCCCGCTGTCCTTGATCAAGTACAAACGGCCCCAGTCAGTACCGATCTTGTCAATACCGGCCTTGAGCATATCCGTCAGATGGATGCCGGTTTTGACCCGGCACGATTCTCAGAAACGGCAATGGATGTTTTCTTCAAGATTCAGGCTGCCTGGATTAATCGCGACCTTTCAAAGGTTACAGCTCTTTTGACCGATGAGATGCGGGCCATCTTGCAGGGAGATATTGATGAACTGCTGCGAAACAAGCGGATCAACCGGCTTGAAAACATTGCTGTCAGAAATGTAGAGCTTGCAGAGGTCTGGCAGGAATCAGGCCAGGATTTTATCACAACCCTGATCCACGCAAACCTGCTTGATTACACCACGGATGAAGCCGGGACGATTCTTGAAGGCAGCGCAACTGATCCGGTTACCTTCAAAGAGTTCTGGACCTTTAGCAGACCCGTTGGCAACAACCCCTGGCAGCTGTCTGCCATACATCAGGTTTAGC
>CAZYMK010000587.1:0-282 GCA_964648885.1 uncultured Geobacter sp.
ATTATCGGTTTGGTCAGGACTCCGTCCAGCTGGAGCGTTGCAGCCCTGGTCAGCAGCTCTTCCCGATCATGGGCGGTTACCATAATAATCTGCAGTGACTTGGAGGTGGCGCCGGCCGCAAGCTCGTCCTCAAGCCGTTTTACAACCTGCAGCCCGTCCAGACCTGGCATACGCCAGTCAATCAACAGCAGATCAAAGGAGTCCTGCCGCTGTTCCGCTTCATGGATCGCGGCCAGGGCCTGTTCTCCCGACTGGGCAGAGCGGGCTTCAATCCCCCAGCTC
>CAZYMK010000587.1:292-718 GCA_964648885.1 uncultured Geobacter sp.
CTGGGTAAAGGGCTGAAACAGGCGTTCAGTCTGATCCTTTGAAAGCCCGATACCGGTGTCCCGTAGGGCAAACTGCAGTGTCAGGGAAGTTTCTTCCTGCCGGACCGGTGTGACCTTGAGGTGGATTGAGCCGGTTTCGGTAAATTTTACCGCATTACTCATCAGGTTGTTCAAGACCTGGGTCAGACGGAGCTGGTCTCCGGTAATCCTTTCCGGGGTGCCGGGAGCAAGCTCAAGAAAAAGCTCCAGCTGCTTTTCGGCAATCTGCGGTGAAAACAGGTCTGCGACCCGTCCCAGGGTCTCCTCGATGCTGAATGGCAAGCGGCTGATTTCAAGATGCCCGGCCTCAATCGTGGAGTAATCCAGTATATCATTCAGGATATTCAACAAGGCCCTGGAGGCGTCGTACGCCGTGCGCAGGAATTC
>CAZYMK010000587.1:728-1175 GCA_964648885.1 uncultured Geobacter sp.
CCAGCCTGGTCAGGCCCATGACCGCGTTCATGGGCGTACGGATCTCATGGCTCATATTGGCCAGGAATTCCGATTTGGCCCGGTTGGCATCCTCTGCAGCCTGTCTGGCCAGCTGCATGGCCGCCTCGGCCTGCTTGCGCAGACTGATGTCGCGCAGGAACGCCGTGATCCGTCCGTTTGCTATCGGCAGGTAGTTTGCGCTGACCTCAAGTTCAATCAGACTGCCGTTTTTGTGACGGTGAACGGTTTCAAACTGGTCGTGGCCCTCTGCAATCAAACGTTCAATCCGTTTTCTGGTCTCTTCCGGCTGTTCAATCGTCTCAACATCAGAAATCCCCATGCCCAGCAGCTCCTCCCTGCTGTAGCCGATCATCCGGGTGTAGGCAGGATTCACATCAAGGAAGCGACCGTTCATGTCGTTGACCCAGAAACCGTCCATTGCGGTTT
>CAZYMK010000587.1:1203-1742 GCA_964648885.1 uncultured Geobacter sp.
AATGTCCCGCCAGGTCACAATCATCTGGGGGGTTGTCCCTTCTTCAATCGGGGTCAACAGCACCTCAACCGGAAAATCAGGGCGACGGGGGCTCCTGTGGGTCCACTCAAAACGGCATGAACCATCGCGGATCGCCTGCTCAATCAGCAACGCCGCTTTTTCGTCGGAACGGAGGCCATCAGGCTGGTATTCGGGAGAAAGCTGTTCAGGAGACATCCCGATCAGCTCTTCCCGGCTGCACTGCAACATGGTCAGGGCAGCAGGATTGGCGTCAATGAACATCAGCTGGCTGGTCTGCAGCAATAAAATGGCATCACTATTCCGCTCAAACAGCATCCGCAGGCGCTGTTCACTTTTCTGCAGTGCCCGGGATGCATGCATCTGTTCTGAAATATCCTGAACCGTGCCTATACCTCCCAGCAGAGCGCCGTCGTCACCAAACAACAGTTCCGCCCGCTCCCGCACCCACTTGAGCTGGCCATTCACCATAATCCGGTGGGTAATGTCGTAGGGGGCACCCTGCAGCGCTGCCTGCCAGG
>CAZYMK010000588.1:0-1735 GCA_964648885.1 uncultured Geobacter sp.
TCTCCGGCAGGTTGAAACTGTACTCCACATACTCGGCACCACGCTGCAGGCAAAGGGCGTACAGCTCCTTAACCAGCGGGGCAGCTTCAAAACCGGCTGCCGAGATCAGCACCCGGTCTCCCTTTTTAATCTTTGTGGAATAATCAACCAGTACCTTTGCCATCTCAATCACACGAGGGTCACGCATACTTTCAGTCAACCTCCAAGAATAAGGCACATGACAGGCCGCGCCACGATCTTTTTTCTTTGCGTCACTGCGTCTTGCACGTTACAAGCTTTTGCAAGCCACCATCAGAAGGGATTTTTTTACATGAAACACCGTGAGATTGAAACCAAAATTGTCAATCCGCTGCTGGGCAGCAGCATCCCCCTGCCCGGCTACGCCACCGATGGTTCAGCTGCCCTTGACCTGCGCGCCTGCATAACGGAGCCACTCCGCGTGGAGCCGGGAGAGACGGTCACTATCCCCAGCGGTCTGGCCATCAGCATCCATGATCCTTCCCTGGTGGCAATCCTGGCACCTCGCTCCGGTCTGGGCATCAAACACGGCCTAGTGCTGGCCAATACCATCGGCGTGATCGACAGCGACTACCAGGGTGAAATCAAGATCGGCATCCGTAACCAGGGTGTTGAGCCGTACAGCATTCAGCCGGGAGAGCGGATCTGTCAGATGCTGTTCATGCCGGTGGTACAGGCAACCTTGCGGGTGGTGGAGCAGTTTAGCGAGGAAAGCAGCAGAGGAGCTGGCGGGTTTGGCCATACCGGTCGTCACTGAGCAGACCTCAGGCGCCCTGCGGGGCGCCTCTTGATGCTACAAGCCGATAAAAGCCGTCTTGTCAGCCAGACAATCAGCATCCACCTTGCCCATGATCTGGATGTTGAGCGACTCGTCACGGAACAGGGTCTGAGCCAAACGGGCCACGTCTTCGACCGTGACGGCATCAAATCCGGCCATGACCTCGTCCAGGGGCTGATAACGACCGAAATTGAGGTAACTGCGGGCCAGACGTGACATGTAGCTGTCGCTCGATTCAAGTGACATCAATATCTTGCCTTTTATCTGTTCACGTGTTGCGGTAAGTTCTTCCTGGGGCACCGGTTCATCACACAACCGTGCCATCTCTGCCAGAATAATCTTGAGCGCCTCACAGCTGCGGCCCCGTTCGGTTCCGGCATAGACTGACAGGGAACCGGCATCGGTAAAGGAAGAGGCATAGGAGTAGACCGAATAGGCCAGGCCCCGTTTTTCGCGGATCTCCTCAAAAAGACGCGAACTCATGCCACCACCCAAGATACTGTTCAGGATCATCAGGCTGTACCGTTCCGGAGACGTGACCGGCAGCCCCTCTGTACCCAGACAGATCAGGGTCTGCTCCAGGTCTCGTTCACAGATCTCCAGCACCCGACCACTTGACTGACGCTGTACCTGGTCGGAAATCCGGCGCGGCTCACCGGGTGCAATACGGGAAAAGGCACCGTGCAGCAGTTCTACCAGCGTCTGGTGTTCAAGTGCTCCGGCAGCAGCGATCAGGATCTCGCTGGGACGGTACCAGTGGTTCCTGAACCCCAGAATAGTATCACGGGTCATACTGCTGATGGTCTCATCACTCCCCAGGATCGGATGACCCAGCGGGTGCCCCTTCCAGAAACTCCGGTGCAGCCGGTCATGGATCGACTCCTCCGGTGCATCATCCCGCATCTTGATCTCCTGCAGCACCACCTTGCGCTCCCGCTC
>CAZYMK010000589.1:0-1713 GCA_964648885.1 uncultured Geobacter sp.
GATAGTTGCACCGGTGACACTATCGCCGACCTGTTTGGTGACAGGCAGCGACTCACCGGTCACCATCGCCTCGTCCACACTGGAAGCGCCGTCTGTTATCTCGCCATCCACCGGAATGATCTCGCCCGGTCGGACCGAAACCAGGTCGCCGACACGGATCAGCGAGGCTGGCACCTCTTGTTCCCCGTCAGGTGTTAGCAGACGAGCCTTGTCGGCCTGCAGGTGCAGCAGTTTTTTCAGCGCTTCACCGGCCTTGCCCCGCGCCCGCGCCTCCACATACTTGCCCGGCCGAAGAAGGCCAGCAGCGAGTAGCCCCAGGCGGCGGTGGTGCCCAGGACAACCAGTACGTCCATAGTGCTGCTCTTGCTCTTCAGAGCAGACCAGGCCCCCCGGTAAAAGGCCAGTCCGGCGCTGAACTGCACCACCGTGGCAAGGACCAGGTTCAGCCAGCCGACACTGCGCAGGTGGTGCAAGGGCATGGTAGCCATCAGCGGCACCGAAAGCACCAGTGAGAACAGGAACCAGGTGCGCTGGCTGGCCAGTTCAGTCTGCTCAGCCTCCTCCCCTGCTTCCGGCTCCAACGGGGTATATCCGGCATCAAGCACGATACGGAAGATAGCAGCCTTTTCCAGCAAGCGGGGATCGTAGCGTACAAAACCGGTGGCAGCCGAAAGGTTGACCACAGCGGTGGTTATCCCCGGCTGATCCAGCAAGGCTTTCTCCAGTCGGCCAACGCAGCTGGCGCAATGCAGTCCGGTAACGCCAAAGGTCAGCTCCCCTGGGGGGGCAGGTTTGATGACGCCATACCCAAGGGAGACGACCTTTTCCATGATGGCGTCGGCAGTCAGACCGGCTTCGTCAAAGGTTACCGTCAGCCGGGCTATGGCAAAGTTGACCGTAGCGGTTTGTACGCCGGGAAGGGAGTTTATTTCACGCTCGACACGGGCAGCGCAGTTGGCGCAGGACATACCCGTAATATGGGCCGAGAGTGATGCCACGCCGTCTAATGCACGGCACTATGGGAGGTACTCATGGAAAAGAGATCGTTTTCTTCCAGCCAGGACTTGACCCGGTCGCTCAGGAAGGTATTCTTCAGGTCGGTCAGCTCTTGCTCTTCCTCAGGGAAAAAAGAAAGGATATCTGCAGGATTGGCATACGGAGGTTTACCTGACAGGGCATGTTGTAACAGACTGCGCAGTTCATTGTTGGGCTGGTTTTCAAGAAAACCGGTGACGAGTTTGCGTTCTTCTGAAGTGGCAAGATACGGAATCTCCAGAAACCGCTCCTGGTGTTGCTCCATCTGTTCCCAGAAATCGTCTTCCATATCAGTGCGGACAAAGAAAATAGCTCCGGTCATACGGTCAAAAAAATAGACCCTGTCCTGCTCCATGTTTGAAAAGGCCCGCAACAGCTCATCCCAGGCTATGGCAACACTGTGTATCATACAAATGGCTCCTGAATATTCTATCTGTTGACAGTCTCTGTTACTCGCGGCAGAATCTGCCGTACCATGCGTATTATTTTTCTTGCCGATGCCCATCTTCATCACCCGGATGATCCCAACTACCGGGTGCTGCTCCGTTTTATCCGTTCGCTGCAGGGGACCACAGCAACCCTGTGCATTCTGGGTGACCTGTTTGATTTCCGTATCGGCCTGCCCAACCTGATCTTTCCTGAGCAGGAACCGTTGCTGGAAGCCCTGGAGCAGCTGCA
>CAZYMK010000590.1:0-1709 GCA_964648885.1 uncultured Geobacter sp.
TTTAGAGATACTTCTGCCGCAGTGCCACCTTGTTGATCTTGCCAACGCTGGTCTTGTCGATTGCCTCCACCAGCTTCACCTTCAGCAGTACCACCTGTTTGTTCACCATCCCTTTGTCGGCATACTCTCTGACGTGGTGGGTCAGATCCTTTTCGTGCAGTACAGCATCCGGTTTCGGCACCACCAGGGCCAGGGGGCGTTCGCCCCATCTGTCGTCCGCCACACCGATCACCGCCACCTCGGCCACCGCCGGGTGCTGGGCAATAATATCCTCCAGCTCCAGTGACGAGACCCACTCGCCTGCCACCTTGATCACATCCTTGATCCGGTCGGTGATCTTGACATACCCCAGCTCATCGCGCACCGCCACATCGCCGGTATGCAGCCAGCCCCCTTCCCACAGCCGTTCCGAGGCCTTATTGTCCTTCAGATACCCCTGCGTCAGCCAGGGGGCCCGCACCACGATCTCGCCGCTGCTGCTGCTGTCGCGGGGCTGTTCCTCCAGCTGGCTGCTCACAATCTTCAAATCCACCAGCGGCAGGGTGCGGCCGGTCTTGCAGCGGATGGTGGCCTGCTGGTCATTCGGCAGCTCCAGCATCTCCGGCGAGAGGTGGGCTATGGTCAGGATCGGGCAGGTCTCGGACATGCCGTAACCGGCAAAGACGTCAATACCGCGCTGCATCGCCTCCAGGCAGAGCGCCTTGGGCATGGCAGCCCCGCCGATGATCAGCTTCCAGCCGGCAAGATCTATCCGCTGGGCATGGGGATGCCTGAGCAGCATATGCAGGATGGTAGGGACGCAGTGTGAGAAAGTGACCTGCTCCTTTTCCACCAGCTCCAGCAGGGTATCCGGCAGATAGCGGCCGGGGTAGACCTGCTTGACCCCCAGCATGGTGGCCACATACGGCACCCCCCAGGCATGGACATGAAACATCGGAGTGATCGGCATGTAGACATCATTGCGGTGGAAGCTGCCGTGGCCAATGGCTGATCCCAGTACCCCCAGCACTCCCATAGTGTGCAGCACCAGCTGGCGGTGGCTGAAGTAGACCCCCTTGGGAAAACCGGTGGTGCCGGTGGTGTAGAAAGTAGTGGCGCGGGTGTTTTCGTCAAAATCCGGAAAATCGAACTTAGGCGATGCAGCAGCCAGCAGTGCCTCGTATTCACCGGCAAAGGGGATCGTGGTCTGGGGCGGGTTCGACTCATCATTCAGCAGGATGTAGCCCTGCAGGTTGCCGGACTGTTCGATCCTGCCCTTGAACTGCTCCACCAGCGGCAGGAATTCGCTGTTGACCAGTAGCAGATCATCCTCGGCATGGTCGATGGTGTAGAGAATCTGCTCCGGTGAGAGCCGTACGTTAATGGTGTGCAGCACCGCGCCGATCATCGGCACCGCAAAGAAACACTCCAGATAACGATGGGAGTCCCAATCCATCACCGCTACGGTATCCCCACGCTTGATCCCCAGGTTGGTCAGCAGATTGGCCAGGCGAGCCACCCGCTGGCGCAGCTCGCGGTAGCTGAAGCGATGGTCACGGTAGACGATCTCCTGCTCGGGGGCGTCCACCACCGGACAGAAAAGCAGGTTCTTGATCAGCAGCTGGTAGTCATAGGCAGAGGGGGTACGGGTGATCAGGGTGTCGGACATGAAAGCCTCCGTTAAAAAGTTATTCCGCCCCTTTCCAGGCAGCAACGATATAGACCGGGTC
>CAZYMK010000591.1:0-1701 GCA_964648885.1 uncultured Geobacter sp.
CGATCGGTCATGAGGCGATCGGGTTCAGCTCAACCCGGCTGGCCGGGCTGCTGGTCTCTTTAGGCGGCTTGGTGATGATATCCTGCTTCTGGAACAGACGTTGTGACTCCAGCTTGCCCTTGGTAATCAGATACTCCCGCACCGCTGCAGTCCGACGGGTGGCCAGCTGCTGGAGCTCCTTGTCCCCCACCAGGGTATTGGCAATGATAAGTTTTTTCATCTCATCATCCGGAATATCCTTGACCATGCCGATCAGGTTGCGCGGTTTGGGAAACTTTTCCTTGTTGTAGACCGCCTTCAGGTAGCGCGAGTATTCGGCCGGCTGGATGGTCATCTGCTCGGCATCCTCTCCCTCTTTCAGCTGTTTGTTTCTGGCCAGATCAAGATACTTTTCCTGGCGCATCTTCTGCTGCAGCAGTTCAAGGCGGTATCCTTCCGGATCCCGCTGCTGGTCTACATATCCGGACAGCTCCACCTTCAGCCCTGGCCGATCAATCAGGCCCTTGGCCAGGGTATCAAGTTTCTTCGTTTCGGTCGGCAGCAACAGTACTGAACCGGGGGCAAAGGAGACACTGCTTAAGTCTTCGCCGGAGCCGAACATGGACGAGAGCAGGGCAAAGGGAGAGGTAACCGCCTTGACAAACAGGTTGGTCACCACCTGCCAGACCACCCCCCAGATGCTGAATTTGGGGTCATCGGTGCGACCAGATACCGGTAGATCCAGGATGATCTGGCCGTTGCGGTCTTTGAGCAGCGCTATCCCCAATTTTACCGGCAGTTTGGTGGCCTTGTCGCTCTCCACGCTGTTGCCGAAGGTAAACTGATCAACAAAGATCTTGTTCTCAGCCTTCAGCTGTTTGTTTTCAATATGATACTTCAGGTCCAGAAACAGCTTGCCCTTGTCAATCGCATACCCCAGATAGGTGCCGGAGTAGGGGGTAGCTGGTGATAACTCGATATCCTTGAACGAGATGGTCAGGTCAACAAACAGGTCATCCCGCAGCGGGTTGACTTTACCGGTGATCTGCAGGGGGGAATGGTTTTCCAGGTTGCCCCGCAGGTCAACCTCGGCCCGTGTGTTCATCTCTGATGACAGGCCGCTGACCCGGCCTCCCAGGTTGTGGAAGGTGGTGCGGAATTGGTTGGTCAGATGGGCATCGCTGAAATCCATGGTGCCGTCCTGAATGGTCACGGCATCGATCTTTATCTGCGGTTTTGCTGCAGCCGCTTCCTGATCCTTACCCCCTGCCCCTTGACCCTGCTCCTTACTCACCAGATTCTGCAGGTTCAGGGTCTTGTCTTTACGCACCGCAACCCGGGCATAGACGTTGTTTAGCGCAATCTGGCGGATTCCCAGGGTCATCGGCTGCAGGGTGCCGTTGATCTGATCAAGCTGCAGGCTCTCCCATTTCAGCAGGTCCTCCTCCAACACCGCATCAACCAGGTGCAGACTGCGCAGGCCGGCAGTGCCGCTGAAACTTCCCTTGGGCTTGCCGGCGGCATCAAGGCCCACATCCAGCTTCAGAGCGCTATCCAGGGTGCCGTCCAACAGATACAGCTTGATGTTTTCAGGGAGATAACTGGCAAAATCAGTGATCGGCAGTTTGGCAAAGGAGACGGTACCGGCGTATCTGACCGGTTGAGGATAGAGGGTGCCGTTGGCCTTGAGCGGTGCATTGCTGTTGTAGAGGGCGCTGAACC
>CAZYMK010000592.1:0-1692 GCA_964648885.1 uncultured Geobacter sp.
ACTAACAATAATTACAGCATATTACAGCTTGCATCTAAGTGCGAAAGTTGAGATAGGAGTTACTACAAGGAAAGCGACAGATACAACCCGAGTGGCCCAAACAAACCTGGAAAAGGGACTTTTAGAATTAATCGCGGTGGTAGTTGGTATGACAATTCAATGAATGTCCGTTCATTTAATAGAGTTGATACTGGCGAACGGGACGATTATTCCGGGTTCCGACTTGCTGCTCCCCCGGTTCAGTAACGGTGAATTCGGTACGGAGGCCGGTGCAGGCAGCGGGAAGGCCAGTCGGAGCGAGTCGTACCGTAAGGTGAGAATTTCAAAAACATGATACGTGACTTGTCAAAATATAGTCTTTACATTATATAGCTTGCGGGTTATTTTAAGTTAAGGAATGAAATATAGCTTGGGAAATTGTAACGGTTGCATGCTTCGATGATTGGTTTCTGGGGCTGAATGCCTTAGAACAACAAGATGTGTTGGCCGCCATATTTATTCTTGAACAATACGGCCCGACTTTGGGCAGGCCGCACGTTGATAGCCTCAAAGGCACAGACAAGGTAAAGAACCTGAAAGAACTCCGTGTACAACACAAAGGCAAACCGTACCGGGTGTTGTTTGCTTTTGATCCTCTCCGTCAGGCGGTGATGCTCTGTGGTGGAGATAAAACCGGCAACAAACAATTTTACGAATCCATGATCCCTGTTGCAGAGCGTGAATTTCTGAACTATCTGCAAGAACTGGAGTAAGTTTATGGCAAAGCACCTTTCAGAATTACTAAAAAAAACAGACCCGACCGTTGTGGCAGCAGCACGTACTCAAGCGGACCAAGAGATTTTTGAACTTCGCCTTGCTCAATTACGCCAAACGGTTGAAATGTCGCAACAGGATCTGGCTGCAGCACTTGGAATTTCGCAACCATCCGTTGCCAATTTGGAAAAACGCGGTCACGAAGTCAAGATTTCTTCTCTTAAACGATACATTGAGGCGCTTGGCGGCAAATTGTCGCTGGATGTAGAACTGGCTGATGGGCGTCACATTGGCATAACGGTTTAGTACTGATTACGGCGAGAATAAACACAAGAGGACGGAAACCTATATCTCCGCCCTCTTGAAACATTACCTGTTATATAAAGACTACTTCTTTATGTTGTAGAAAACATTATGACCTTTGAATTCAGCAGTGGTATCAAGCTCATCCTCAATCCGCAGCAGCTGGTTGTACTTGGCTACCCGATCGGTACGGCAGAGTGAGCCGGTCTTGATCTGTCCGGCATTGACTGCCACGGCCAGATCAGCCAGGGTTGTGTCTTCGGTTTCACCGGAGCGGTGGGAGATAACGGTGGTGTAACCGGCCCGCTTGGCCATTTCGATTGCTTCGAGCGTCTCGGTCAGGGTGCCGATCTGGTTCAGCTTGATCAGGATCGAGTTGGCAATTCCTTTCTGGATTCCTTCCTTGAGGATGGCCGGATTGGTGACGAACAGGTCATCACCCACGACCTGGATCTTCTTGCCCAGGCGATCGGTCATCAGTTTCCAGCCGTCCCAGTCGTTTTCAGCCATGCCGTCTTCAATGGAGATGATCGGGTACTTGGCCACCAGATTTTCATAGAACTGTACCATCTCTTCACGGGTCTTGACCTTCTGGGCCTCGTTCTCCAGGGTGTAGGTGCCTTTTTCCTTGTCAAA
>CAZYMK010000593.1:0-1092 GCA_964648885.1 uncultured Geobacter sp.
CGGCAACCGGGGGGTAACCGGCAACAGCTTTAGCCCCAATTATCAGGTAAACGCAACCATACTCGGCCAGAAGCCGTACAGCCTGACCGCCTTTTCGCAGCATCTTGAGGCGCAGTCATGGGCCACCTATACCGGCGTTACCAGGACGGTCTCCGATGCTTACGGGGCCGATCTTTCGCTTAAACACCGCCTGCTGCCGACCACCCTGGGCTTCAGCAGCAGCAGGTCGGAGCAGTCGGGCAATTATGCCAGCAGTACCGACTGGCAGGAGTTTCATCTGTTCTCAAATCATTCCGTCACGCGCAGTGAAAGCAGCCTGACGTCAACCTACAGCATCAACAGGCAGGTGACCGATACCGTGTCTACTGAAATCACCACCTTCAGCAATCGTTTGAGCAATCAATACAAGATGACTGAAGATGGCCGGATCAGGCTGAGCAGTAACCTGCAGTTCATGTATCAGGATGCCAATGCCCTCAAGACCGATTCGCTGTTTATCAATGAGCAGCTTTCCTGGCAGCACCATAAAAATCTGCAGTCCCAGTATCAGTATGCATTCAGTCAGATCAACTCTCAGGGCACCCAAAACAGCAGCAACGCCCTTGATGCCCGCCTGACGCACAAGCTGTACGAAAACCAGACCAGTACTGCCGGCCTTGCCGGTAATCTGAATGACAGTGGCGACAGCAGTGAAAAATCGGCAACCGGGATATTCAGCACCGCCTATCAGCGCAAGCTGAGCAGCTGGGGCAAGCTGAATCTGGCAGCAGGCATAACCCCCCGCTACAGTACCCGTACCGGATCCAGTGCCATCATGCAGGTTTCAAATGAGGGGCACAGCTTAAACAGTGCCACAGAGACCTTTCTTTCTCAGCCGGATATTGACCTGGGCTCCATTGTGGTGACCAATAGCGGAGGGACCCTGATCTATGTTGAGAATATCGACTATCGGCTTGATCTGGTGGGGAGAACCACCAGGATCAGCAGGCTGTCGACGGGGGCCATCGGCGATGGTCAGCTGGTGATGGTCAGCTACCGCTATACCCGCAGCGCCGGTTATGACGACCTGCTGCTGACCCAGAGTTACAGTGC
>CAZYMK010000593.1:1102-1686 GCA_964648885.1 uncultured Geobacter sp.
TGGGGGGATACGGGTTTTACCTACGAAGATGCCAAGGATACCTCCGACCTCTCCTATACCCGCTGGGAGGCGTCCCAGGGGCTTAAGCTGCGCTACGGCAGCTGGTTCCAGAGTATGTTGCGGGGGTATTACGGCCAGACCCGTTACCGGATTACGACCGATCAGAAGACCAGTTACGGCGGTACCTTCAACCTGAACTGGTCGCCGCTGAACTGGATCAGACTGAATCTTGAAGGGTTCCTGGACCGGATTGACGGCACCCAGCAAAAGACGTTGAATGTCGGCTCCAGGGCCGGTATTGAGGCAAACTACCGGCTCTGGACTGCCCGGCTTGGTTATAAATATGTCGGCCAGGACGACCGGATGAGTGACTATAAACGTACGGTCCAGATGCTGCAGTTTGAACTGAACAGGGCGGTCTGGTGATGGTCACCTGGCTGTGCAGATACCTGTTCAAAGGGCCGTTGTTATGTGTGCTGATCTATCTGGCAGGCTGTACCGCCCATCGTCAGATCGGACCGGTGGCTGATGGTCTGTTCTGGCCGTCCGGGGGGGAGCCGGTGCGGATCCGGTACAGCGGCAGT
>CAZYMK010000594.1:0-1681 GCA_964648885.1 uncultured Geobacter sp.
CGGCCGAGATGCGTGCCCTGGCACAGGAAGTCTACCATGTGGCCCGCTCTCACAACGAGGCAGGCACCACCATTGCCGACTCCACCGAAACCATCGTCAGGATGATAGATGGTATTCGCAAGGCCTGCCGTACGCAGACCGAAGCCAGTGATCAGGTGGTTCGCACTGCAGAAGAGATGGAGGCGGCAGCTTCCGGCAACCTGCAGACCACCAAGATCATGGAGGGTGCGGTCAGCGGCCTTTCACTGCAAATCAAAAACCTTGAGCAGGAAATGTCCGGTTTCAAGACCAGCTGAAAAGTTCAGCTTACAGATGCGCAGCACCACTCTGTGCCGGCAGCAAGCGGTTTCACCAGGCAATCAAGTCCTGATCAGCCCTGCAGTTTTTTCAAGAGCCAGGCCATGTTGATCCCCAGATCCCGCATGGTCTTGATCCCTTCCTCATCACTGTCCACATCGCCGATGTTACGCCCCACCCCTACATTCCAGTAGCTTGAGCCCACAATGATCATTTGACCGATGGTGAAGAAGTGGTTGATGGTGTCAAAGACGTGAATTGCGCCGGCCCGGCGCACCGCCACCACCCCGGCTCCTACCTTGCGCTTGTACATGTCGCCATTGGCCCGGGCCACCATGCCGCAGCGGTCGATCAGCGCCTTGGCCTCAGGGCTTATGGCGGCGAAGTAGGTGGGTGAGCCGATGATGATCCCGTCGGCTCCGTCCATCTTCTCGATACACTCGTTGGCCACATCGTCGGTCACCGCACAGCGGCGATCCTTGCTGGCAAAGCACTTGTAGCAGGCGATGCAGCCATGGATCGGCCGGCCGGCCAACTGCAGCAGTTCGGTCTCAATCCCTTCCTTGTTCAGTTCTTCACAGGCGTAGGTGATCAGTTTGGCGGTATTGCCGTCTTTGCGGGCGCTGCCGTTGAAGGCGATGACGTTCATGGGATGGTTCTCCTTACAGTTTGTTTGCCACACGTTTCAGTAGCAGCGAGTTCAGTACCACCGAGACCGATGAAAAGGCCATGGCCAGGCCGGCGTACTCGGCCTTGAGGGTGATGCCCCAGTGGCTGAACAGTCCGGCCGCGATCGGGATGCCAACCACGTTGTAGAACAGGGCCCAGAACAGATTCTGTTTCACCTTGCTCAAGGTAGCCCGCCCCACGGTAATGGCCCGCACGGCATCCTGAAGGTCGTCGCGGATCAGCACGATGTCGCCGGTCTCTTTGGCCACGTCGGTGCCGCCACCGATGGCGATCCCCACATCAGCCGCAGCTAGGGCCGGGGCGTCGTTGATACCGTCACCCACCATCCCTACCACCAGACCCTGTGCCTGATACTGTTTGACCAGCTCCTGTTTGCGGCCGGGCAGTACCTGGGCCTCAAAGCTGTCCACCCCCACTTGTTTCGCTACTGTTGCAGCCACCGCCTGGTGGTCGCCGGTAATCATAACGGTGCGGATACCCAGTTGCCTCAGTGCAGCCACGGCTTGCGTCGAGCTGTCTTTCAGGGTGTCGCTGAAGGCGGCAACGCCGATCAGCCTCTTGTCGGCTGCCACGTAGATCAGAGATTTGCCTTCGCCAGCCAGCCGGTCTGCCGCACCATCCAGTACAGCTGTGGCAATCCCTTCGGCCTGCATCAAGCGCTGGTTACCGGCTGCCAGTCTGAGGCCGTTATACG
>CAZYMK010000595.1:0-1671 GCA_964648885.1 uncultured Geobacter sp.
AGGGGACTTTTCTGGACTTTTGCAAGAACCTCAAATGGAACCGATATTTCACAATTCAGACCATCAAAGCAGACGCGGCACCAGCTTGAGCCGCTCAACCGCTGCCAGGTTTTCAGCGCAGACCAATCGGAACGATTCAGAGATTCTTGTATCAGCCTGCACACGCCCCCAGAACAGACAGGCGCAATCAAACGCAGCAACCCATTCCTGGGGAGCGCCGGGGATTGCAGCAAGCGGCGTAAAAGTACGGACTGGTGCTGCGCCATCCATGGGGCGGTACAGCATCGGCAGCAGATCATAGGCCGGTGCAAGGGCAAACCGCTTGCTCCCCTCTGCCATAATCAGGGAGACATTCCCAAAATGCTGGTCATTGTTGGCAATCAGGCTGCTGAAGACCGACAACCAACGTAATGCCGAGGCATCATGTGCTGAGAGCCTGCCATCACTTTCCATCCGGTTGGCAGCATTAACCCAGTTATCCTGATAGCCGTACCATTCATTATCCACCGCCCGCAGCGAGATAATCGGCAGACGACCGTGCAGGCCGGTCCGGTCAAAGCGAAGCACCTCCAGAAACAGACGTCCACCAGCCTCCAGAACTGTGCTTTGTGCAGCGGCAATGCCGGCCTGTTGCGTAATCTGCAGCGCATGGTGTTCGCACACCAGCAGGTCTGCCCAGCGCCTGCCCTCTTCACTGCCCATTAGTGAAGAAAACTTGACCAGCACGTTCTGCACCATGCTGCCCTGTTCAATGGTGGCGGTAAACTTCGGCTGTTCACCCCCTGCTGATGATCCAACCGGTTGCCCTTCCATCGCCTCCTGGGCCAACCGGGGATAGGATTCTGGCCTGGCTTCTGCAGCGATGGCACACCCCGTTGCCTGCACCATGCGAAAATAGCGTTCAAGGGATTCCTGCCCCACCACCAGATTACCCATGGTGTCTTCACCACGTCGAACAAGGGCTATCAACGCATGGTCTTCCTGCCAGTCATTGCTGCGGGGCGGCAGGCCCAGCTCTTGATGGCAAGTGCGCACAAAGGCCCGGCCCACAAACCCTTCCGGGTGCAAGTCTGCCAGAAACCAGGGCAGGCTCTTAAAGAGCTGTTCCCGACCATCAACCGGTTGCCAGAGAAAGTCAGTTTGGGCCACGCAGCACAGCGTCCCCAGCAGCCGGGCATTACCCTCGCCATCAATGGCATAGACCGGAAAGTTGCCCCCCAGACCACGCAGATCACGCAACCTGCTGTAACGTCGTGCGCGTGCCTTGCCGATCACCAGCACACGGTCACCCAGCTGGGCAAGCAGGCGTGAGATAACCGGCTGGCCGAAGCCAAAACGCTGCTGTATCTCTGGCGAAGAGTAGATGCCGGTTGCCAGAAAGGCCAGCAGTCGCTCCTGATTGTCCATGGTGTTGGTTTGCATGCTTACAATCCTGTATATGAATAGATAATACATAGATAGTCTATAGGAATATTGCAATTTAATCAACAATCTAAGTGCATAGGTGAAATTTATTGTGAATAGATAGTTATGATGATTAAGGAAGGCAGTTTTGATGATCAGCTCTTGGTGGTATCAGTCCCTGATCAGGTTGCGCTGCCGGAAGATCGCCTCAACCTGGGCACGGATGTATCCTGCTTGTAGTGGACACTCCTTCTTGATAAAAAATTA
>CAZYMK010000596.1:0-1669 GCA_964648885.1 uncultured Geobacter sp.
TTTTATCGCAGGCTACCACTTTAAACTATTGTCCGGATTTCGGGGTCCACTATAGTCTTACAGGTTATTTCTGCCTGCATCATCACTCCCGTGCCTGTGAGGACACCGATGGACTATTCGCTCAAAAACGTCAGAATCGCCGGAACCGGCTCTGCAGTACCGAAAAAAATCGTTACCAACCAGGATATCATCGACTCCGGTGTACCGGTTAAAGCAGAGTGGATCGTTGAAAACCTCGGCATCCATGAACGTCATATTGCGGTTGAAGAAACCGGTACGGACTTGGCTGCCCGGGCCGGACTGGCTGCCATTGAAAATGCCGGCATTGACAAGGAAGAGATCAGCCTGATTCTGCTGGCCACCATTACCCCTGATCGCAAGGCCCCATCCACGGCCTGTCTTGCCAAACAACGGATGGGGATCACCAATCTGGCTCCGGCCTTTGACATCTCTGCCGCCTGCTCCGGCTTCATGTACGCCCTTACCGTTGCCGGCAACCTGATCCGGTCCGGAGCTCACAAAAATGCCCTGATCATCTGCAGCGACCGGATGTCCACCATCACCGACTGGAGTCGCCGCGACTGCATTTTCTTTGGCGATGGCGCCGGAGCAGTCGTGCTGACTGAAAGCACGTATGAAGACAGCCTGTTTGAGGCCAGAATCTTCTCAAACACCCAATTTACCGATGGTGCCACCGTCTTTGAGGGGGACCGTACCTTTACCATGGATGGCCATGCCGTCTACGAGGCGGCCTCCTCGGTGCTGCCCGGCTCGATTGTCTCGGTGCTGCTGCGCTGCGGCCTGTCCGAAGAGGATATCACCTGGATCATCCCCCACCAGCCTTCCATCAGGATACTCAGAAAAATGGCAGAACAGCTGTGTATCCCGTTTGAAAAGGTATGCCACAACATGGAACGCTACGCCAACACCTCCGGAGTCTCGATTCCGCTGCTGCTGGATGAGGTAAACCGCTCAGGCAAGCTGAAAAAAGATGACCTGATCGCCTTTGCCGGTGTGGGAGCAGGCTGGACCTTTGGGGCAGCGATCTACCGCTGGCACTGATCAGCCGGCCAAAGCGTCCAAAGACGCTGTTCTGGTTTCACAGATGGTCAGAAAACTGGTAAACCCGGCCATCTTGAACAGATCCTGTACCGGTGATGCCACACAGCAGAGAACCAGTTTGCCGCCACGACCTTCAAGCAGCTTCAGCAGCTTCAAAAGACTGCGTAATCCAGCGCTGGTGATGTAGGGCACCTCTGCCAGATCAAGCAGATAACGGCTGTTTTCCGGCCCGTCCTGCTCGGCAAACCAGCTGTCGAACAACGGTGCTGCTGTTGAATCAAATCGTCCTGACAACGTAATCACCCTGATACCGTCCTGCTGCTTGATGCTCTGTTCCATGTCTACCCTCTCCAGATGAGTGCGTTCCACAAAAATCCGGGCTAACGCCCAATAAACACCGGTTTCCTCTTTTCAAGAAAGGCGCTCATCCCCTCCTTCTGATCAGCAGTAGCAAAACTCAAGGCAAACAGGTCGGCCTCGTACCGGCAGGCATTGGGCAGGTCCATCTCCAGGCCGTTCTGCACCACCTCCTTGCAGAACTGTAAAGCAACAGTACTTTTGGCTGCCAGCTTCAGGGCCAGCTCACGCACTGCAGACTGCAGTTCAG
>CAZYMK010000597.1:0-1664 GCA_964648885.1 uncultured Geobacter sp.
CGGCTGATCAGGGCAGTGGCTGCCTGAACGATACGGCGCGGAATACGATAGGTGGTTTTCAGCGACAAAATCACCGTGCCATCCAGTTCGGCAAACCGGAAAAAATATCTGAGGTCGCCACCCCTGAAACCGTAAATGGCCTGATCAGGATCACCAATGGCAAAGATACTGGCAGTTAGCCCCAACTGCTCCACCAGCTCATACTGGGCGCTATTCAGATCCTGAAATTCATCCACAAACAGATGCTGCACTCGCTGCTGCATCCGCTGCCTGAACGGTTCATCAGCCTGCATCAGTTGTGCACAAACCGGGATGATCGCATCCAGGTCCAGGGCATTCAGCCGGACCAGTTCCGCCACATACAACTCAGTCTCCCGGTCATGCGTTGTTGCTGTCCCGGAACAGGATGCAGAAACAGCCTGAGAAATTCTGGTACGCTCACTGCTGCCCAGATCAGGAAAGAGACGCTTCAACAGCCGCTGCCGGCTTTCAGGACCAACAACGGTCAGACCGGGGTTATCCTGCCGCAGCTGTTCCAGACAAAACGAGTGGAAGGTACCCACAAACAGGCGCTCTGCTACAGCTCCGCAGCGCTTTGTCAGACGTTCATGCATCTCTTCTGCCGTACGAGTCGTAAAGGTGATGGCCACCATCCGATCCGGATCCGCCCCCTGTTCCAGCAGGTGCTGTAAACGAGAAACGAGGGTAAAGGTCTTGCCGGTACCAGGTCCGGCAGCCACCAGCACACGCCGACCCTCAGCCTGCATGACAGCACACTGTTCAGGGTTAGGTCCGACAGGCGCTGCAGGGGGCTGATCGGCACAAGGAGCAGCCTGTGCAGCAGGCCTCAAGGGTTCAGTGGCTGTTTTTTTTCGCCGTCTGGTTGGTTGATCACCAAACAGTCCGGCCTGACCGGATAATCGGTCAACTTCTCCGTCATCAAAGGCCCGGATCACCCCGAACTGTCCATCGTAACCGGGGGTACGGATCACGCGGCCTTCACGCATCCGCACCACAGCTTCAGCCAGGAGCGGCTCATGCTCGACAAGCTCGGCAGGGTCTGCCCACAGCAGCAGGTTAAATTCTGATCCAAACCGTGCAAGGGCTCGGCTGTACTGCAGCAGAACCTGTTTGGAGGAGGGGCCTACCTGCAGCAGCTCTCCCAATAGTTCAGACAGCGGGATCAGAGAGTGAAAACCGGGTGCTTCCGGAGAATACAGGGGGGTATTGCGATCAGCCAGCTCCAGCACCCGATGATGCACCCCCACGGTGACCGGCTTGCCACAGACCGGGCAGCGTCCCTGCAGGCGCCGGGTTTCATGGGGATCCAGACAGACCTTGCAGTCCCGATGCCCATCATAATGGTACTTTCCTTCTTCCGGGTAGAATTCAATGGTGCCGACAAGGCAATCACGCTGGTTCTGTTTGAGGGCTTCCCGCAGTGCAAAAAAATCAAGATCAGTATTGAAGATGGTTGCCTCTCGGCCCAGTTTTGAGGGGGAGTGGCAGTCTGAATTGGAGATCAGGGCACATCGATCCAGTGCCGAGATCAGGCGGTTCATGTCCGGATCAGAAGAAAGGCCGGTTTCAAGGGCAAAGATATGTTCTGAAAGATCGCCAAAACAGGCCTCAATACTGTCAAAGCCGGATTTTGAGCCAAAGAG
>CAZYMK010000598.1:0-702 GCA_964648885.1 uncultured Geobacter sp.
GTTCGATCTGGTCATCTGCAGCTACACCCTGTTTCAGCAGGAAGCAGAACTGCTGACCGGTGTGGCATGGGAAACCGTGGTGTTAGACGAAGCCCAGGCGATCAAAAACATGACCACCAAACGCTCCCAGGCAGCCATGCAGCTAAAGGCCGGATTCCGAATCGCCACCACCGGCACACCGGTAGAAAACCGGCTGGATGAGCTCTGGAACCTGTTCCGTTTTTTGAACCCCGGTCTGCTGGGCTCCCATCAGACCTTTACGGAACGGTTCGGCACCCCGATTGAGCGGAATCAGGACAAGACATCCCGCACCCTGCTGAAGAAACTGATCCGCCCCTTTATCCTGCGTCGCACCAAAAGCCAGGTGCTGGATGAGCTGCCGCCCCGCACCGATATTGTCCAGCGGGTGGAGCTCTCTGAACAGGAGATGGCCTTCTATGAGGCGCTGCGCCGCACCGCCCTGGAAAAACTGGCAGCAACGGACAATGATATGCCGGGGGCTCGCCAGCTCAGAATCCTGGCGGAAATCATGCGACTGCGTCGGGCCTGTTGCAACCCAAGCCTGGTTATGCCTGACTGCGGTATCGGCAGTGCCAAACTGACGGCCTTTCTGGAGATCGTGCAGGAACTGCGCGCAAACGGCCACCGTGCCCTGGTCTTCTCCCAGTTTGTTGACCACCTGAGCATCATCCGGGCAGCCCT
>CAZYMK010000598.1:712-1644 GCA_964648885.1 uncultured Geobacter sp.
AAGAACAGCAGCTCAGCTACCAGTACCTGGACGGCTCCACGCCGCAGAAGGAGCGGCAGGAGCGGGTGAACGCCTTCCAGGCCGGACAGGGCGAACTGTTCCTGATCAGCCTCAAGGCGGGCGGCACCGGCCTCAACCTGACTGCCGCCGACTATGTGATCCACCTGGACCCCTGGTGGAACCCGGCGGTGGAGGACCAGGCTTCCGACCGGGCCCACCGGATCGGCCAGCAACGTCCGGTTACGGTTTACCGGCTGGTGGCGGCAGGCACTATCGAGGAAAAAATTGTGGCCCTGCATGGACAAAAACGAGATCTGGCCAACTCACTTCTGGAAGGGACCGAAACAGCAGCACGGGTCTCAGCCGATGATCTGATGGAACTGCTGCGGGAGGCGGGGTAGCAGCCGGTTATACCGGCACCCTTACGGCAACAGGTATTTCAGTGTATTTTTCACACTGCATGACATACACTCCCCTGAGAAAGAAATGACCATGCCCAAAACGCTCCGCAAACAACAGACCAGCATCAGCCTCACTCCTGATGACCTGACCTTTGCCAGAGAGAACAGACTCGATCTGAGTGCTGCGGCTGCGGCCCACATTGCTGCTGAGCGCAGAAAAAAAGAGATTGCCGAAGCGTTCAGGAGTATTGAACCGGTCATGGCAACTCTGATGGCAGACAAGGACAGGATTGCAGACTATGTGAGAAGCAAGCAGGTCTGGTAATGCAGTACGGCGTTTACCGGAACATTGATGAAGCATCGGTGGCACCACTGCTGCTGGTGCTGTCAAACGACGAACTGTTACGCTACGACCTGGCCACGGTTGCGCCAATCTTTCCCCGCGGTAACCTGACAATTATCGGCAGCAGCACTATTTTCTGCCCACCGGTTACCATTGAAGGGACCGACTATTTTGTCAACCTGCTGATG
>CAZYMK010000599.1:0-1635 GCA_964648885.1 uncultured Geobacter sp.
CTTCCTCGATCAAGTCCAGAAACGGCAGGCCACGGTTGAGGTAGCGTTTGGCAATTTTGACCACCAGACGGAGGTTGGCCTCGATCATGCCGTTGCGGGCAGCTTTGTCCCCTTGCTCAATCCGTCGTGCCAGTTCCTTTTCCGCCTCAGCGGACAGCAGCGGGGTGCGCTGTATGTCACGCAGGTAGATCTTGACCGGATCGTCAAGTGGAATGGCCTCAACCAGCGCCGGCAGGTCATCGAGTTCTGCTGTGGGGTCATCTTCGACAGCGGCTGCAAAATCAACCGGTGGCTCCAGCTCATCATCATGAACGGCAGTTAGAAAAGGCATCTGTGCTTCTTCTTCAAGCTGCATTGTTCCTCCTTACGACTCCAGTTGCCAGCCCTGCTGGCCAATCAGCGGCACAAAACGGCATCCGACACTGGTTTCGTGCTGCAGTGAGCCGTCGTGCCCCTTGCGAATCCGCAGCAGGGCCTGACTTGAGGCGTCGCCTACCGGAATGACCAGCCTGCCGCCAGGGGCCAGCTGTGCAACCAGAGTCTCAGGTACGGCAGGAGCCCCGGCAGTTACGAGAATGGCGTCGTATGGCGCCTCTTCAGGCCATCCCAGTGTGCCATCGCCTACTTTGATGTTAACATTGAGCAGGTGCAGCGAATCAAGAACCTTGCGCGCCTGCATCGCCAGGGAGCGGATCCGTTCAACCGTGTAGATCCGTCGTGCCAGGCTGGCAAGAATGGCGGTCTGATAGCCGGAGCCGGTACCGATTTCCAGCACATGCTCGTTGCCGGTCAGTTCAAGCTGGTTGGTCATCAGTGCTACCATGTAGGGTTGTGAGATGGTCTGCTTCTCACCGATGGGCAGCGGACCGTCACTGTAGGCCTGCACGGCCATGGCCTCCTGCACAAACAGGTGCCGGGGGATCTTCTGCAGGGCTGCGATCAGACGGGGGCTGGTAATACCCCGATTGATGACCTGCTCTTGCACCATGCGCTTGCGAGAGATTTCAAACTGTTGCAAAAGAGGCTCTCCGACAGAAAGGATGGGCGGCACGATAGCAGAACCGCCGGTTTCTGTCCAGTATCAGGCGATTTCCCAGCGCACAAGCGAGTCCATGGCGCGATGGTTGGTCAGATCAAGGTGCAGGGGGGTCAGGGAGGAGTGGGCGTTACCCACGGCATTAAAGTCAGTGCCCTCGTCATCCAGAAAACTGGGTTCTTCACTGCCGATCCAGTAGTATTTGCGGCCACGGGGGTCGGTTTTGTCAACGATCTTGCCGACAAAAGAACGCTTGCCCTGACGGGTGATCTGCACCGGCCTGATCTGGTCAAACGGCAGGTTGGGGATGTTCAGGTTGAGAAAGGTATCGGCAGGCAGACCCTGCCGTACCATCTCACGCACCACCTGTATCGCCACCCGTGCTGCATCGGGAAAGTGATCCGTGGGGCCGTAGGTGGCTAGGGAGACAGCCAGTGACGGTATCCCCATCAGGTTGGCTTCCATGGCTGCGGCCACCGTGCCGGAGTAAGTGATATCATCCCCCATGTTGCCGCCGTGGTTGATACCGGATACCACCAGATCAGGCGGCGTTTCAAGCAGGCTGTGGATCCCCATGTTGACGCAGTCGGTGGGGGTAC
>CAZYMK010000600.1:0-1628 GCA_964648885.1 uncultured Geobacter sp.
GCGGCGTCTGCTGGCCTTCTGCGTGATCAGCCAGATCGGCTATCTGCTGATGGGCTTGGGGATCTTCACCTCGCTGGCCCTGGCCGGCAGTATCTTCTTTATGCTGCATATCATGGCTGCCAAGTCGGCCCTGTTTCTGGTGACCGGTGTGGTGGCCCGCAAGGCCGGCACCAGCTGGCTGCCTGAGCTGGGCGGTCTGTATCAACGTTTTCCGCTGCTGGCGGTGCTGTTTCTGCTGCCGGCCCTGTCAGTGGCAGGCATACCGCCGCTGTCCGGTTTCTGGGGCAAGCTGGCCCTGGTGCAGGCCGGTCTGCAGGCAGAACAGTACCTGATCGTTGCAGCGGCCCTGGGGGTGAGCGTGCTGACCCTTTACTATCTGACCAACGCCTGGATCCAGCTGTTCTGGAAACAGCAGAGCTGCGCTCCCTGACCCCTCAGCGGCGTCGGCAGCTGTTGGGGCCTGCCCTTGCGCTGGCATTGGTTTCGGTACTGCTGGGGCTGCTGCCGGAACCGCTCTTTCGGCTCTGCTCTGCTGCAGCCGAGCAGCTGCTGCAGCCACAGTTCTATATTGAGGCCGTGCTGGGGGTGATCCGATGACCGCCTTTCTGGCCAATATCCTGTTGGCCCTGGCCTGGATGGCCCTGACCGATTCCTTTGATGCCGGAGGCTTTATCGCCGGATTCCTGTTCGGCTTTCTGGTGATCTGGATTGGTCGGCGTGACCGCCATACCACTGCCTACCACCGTCGTCTGCTGGCCATAGCCGGGTTCATCCCTTATTTCATCAAAGAGATGGTGGTGGCCAACCTGCGGGTGGCCTACGATGTGCTGACCCCGCAAGACTACATGCAGCCCGGCATTGTGGCGGTACCGATTGACCTGGAAACCGACCTGCAGATTACCCTGCTGGCCACCTGCATTACCCTCACCCCCGGCACCCTTTCGCTGCATATCTCTGAAGACCGTCGCACCCTGTATGTGCATGCCATGTATATTGACGACCCCCGTCAGCTGGTGCAGGAGATCAAGCAGGGGTTTGAGCAACGGATACGGGAGATCATCCAATGACGATAACGCTGGCATCGTTGTGCACCTGGTGTATCCTGCCCCTGCTGGGGCTGGGGCTGTTGGTTACCTTTATCCGGGTGGTACGGGGCCCCAGCCTGCCGGATCGGGTGGTGGCACTGGACCTGATGGCCACCTTCATCATCGCTATTTCAGCGGTCTACTCTATCAGCAGTGACCAGCCTTCGTACCTTGATGCGGCGGTGGTGCTGGCCCTGATCACCTTTCTGGGCACCGTGGCCTTTGCCTACTACCTGCACCGGAGGGTACATCATGCGTGAAACCCTGATTGCCCTGCTACTGATGGGCGGCACCTTTCTGGCGCTGGTGGCGGCCATTGGCGTGGTGCGGATGCCGGATATCTTCATGCGGCTCTCTGCCGCTTCAAAGGCCTCAACCCTGGGGACCAGCTGCATCCTTGCTGCCGTGGCGCTCTTTTTCGGCACCACTGCGGTTATCGGCAAGGTAGTGGCGATCATCGCCTTTACCCTGCTGACCGGCCCGGTTGCGGCCCACATGCTGGGCCGGGCTGCTTATTTCAGCGGCGAACCGCTCTGGCACAAG
>CAZYMK010000601.1:0-1621 GCA_964648885.1 uncultured Geobacter sp.
GATGTGCGGGTAGTACGGTTTGGCAATATACTCCACCGCCCCCAGTTCAAGCCCTTTTACCTCAAACTGCTCCTCAGCCATGCAGGTCAGAAAAAGCACCGGTATATCAGCCAGTGCAGGCTGTTCCTTGATCTGTTGAAACAGTGTATAACCGTCCATCTCCGGCATCACCAGATCCAGCAGGATCAGGTCCGGCCGCACGACCAGCAGCAGCTCCAGCGCCTCTGCACCGCTTTGGGCCTTCAGCACGCGGTACTCCTGCTCAAGAATCGAGACCAGCATCTCGATACTCATCAAATCATCATCAACCACCAACACCGTCTGGCCGACTGTCCGTCCATCACATTCCTGTGTCATGCCGTCCCTCATCCTTCATGCCAGCCCCACCTTGACGGCATAGCGCACCAGCTCCGCCGTGGAATGGACCTTCAGTTTTTTCATGATCTTGGTACGATGATTATCAACGGTCTTGCTGCTGATACCCAGGGTGTCGCCGATAAAACTGTTGTTCATACCGCAGGCCACCAGACGGACCACCTCGCATTCCCGTTCGGTCAGGGTTTTGGGCAGCGGCAGTTCCTGCTCGTCCACAACCGGGGGAATCAGGCAACTGCTGCCGTCGGCAACGCTCCTGACTACTTCCAGCAGGCCGGTCATGGCGTGGTGTTTGAACAGATACGCGTTGGCCCCGCAGGAGCGAGCCCGTTCCACCAGCAGTGCATCGTCATGGGTAGTCAGTATCACCACCGGTGTCAGATCCCCCCCCTGGCGGAGCTGTGCAATCACCGACAGCCCGTCCAGCCCCGGCATCGAGAGATCCAGGATGGCCACGGTGGGCCCAAGCGCGCGAATCTGCTGCAGGGCCTCATCACCTCGGCTGCAAGACGCAATAATGTGCATGGATGGGTCAGTTGCCACCAGTGAGTGGACACCCTGCAGAAAGATAGGGTGGTCATCGGCCACAACCAGACTGATCTCGTTATGTTTCGGCATCACTGTTCCTCTCCGCTGCCTGCCTGCAAACGGCTATGGTTTGCAGCAGCTCTTCCCGCAGCAGCATCAGGCTGAGCGGTTTCGCCAGATAGCTGTCAAAACCGTTTGCCAGAAACCGCTCCCGATCACCCCGCAGGGCGTAGGCGGTCAGGGCGATGATCGGGGTATGACCGCCCTGCTGTTGTTCCTGCTCACGGATCAGCAGCGTTGCCTGATCACCGGACAGCACCGGCATCTGGAGATCCATCAGGATCAGGTCAATCCCCCCCTGCTGCCAGCGCTCCACCCCCTCTGCCCCGTTACAGGCCTCCACCACGGTCAGGCCCAGTTTGGCCAGCAAGCCCCGCACATACTGCATGTTTGTGGTGTTGTCTTCCACCACCAGCACGGTCAGGGCCGGCCCCTCCCAGGTGGCGTGCACGTCCCGCTGCTGTTCCTGCAGCAGGGCGATGCTGCTGCTGCCGAACGGCAGCTCCAGATGGAAACTGCTGCCCTGCCCCGGCTCACTCTCCAGCGAGATGTCGCCCCCCATCAGATGGGCCAGCTGACGGCAGATGGTCAGCCCTAAGCCCGTGCCGCCGTAGCGGCGGGTGGTAGAGCTGTCGGCCTGTGAAAACGGCTCAAAGAT
>CAZYMK010000602.1:0-1612 GCA_964648885.1 uncultured Geobacter sp.
CTCCGATGTTCACCGGCGGTTTCACCATCCTGCTGGCCGGACTGTTTGTGCTGGTTTGGAGCGGATCAGCAGCCCTGGTGCTGGTAGGGTTATTGCTGTTGGCCGGCCTGCTGCTGCCGCTGCTGGCACGTCGCCTAGCAGAGCAGCCGGGCACGCGTTCAGCAGAGCTGGCCGGGGCGCTGCGTACTACGGTAACTGAAGGGTTGCAGGGTGCAGAAGAGCTGCTGCTCCTGGGGGCAACGGATAAACAGGCCCAAACCGTTGAAGAGCTTTCCAGGGGGCTGGTACAGCAGCAGGTTCGACTGGGGCAGATCAGCAGCTTCACCCTGGCCGGTGTCACCACCTGTGGCGCCTTGGCCATGGCCGGTCTGGCGCTGGTCTGCATTCCACTGGTGCAGACAGGCCAACTGACGGGCCCCAATCTGGTGATGCTGCTGCTGTTCAGTGCAGCCTCATTTGAGGCGGTCGGACCAATGGCCCATTCGCTGCAGTTGATCCCCGCCACCAGTGAAGCGATCCGCCGGATTCGTGAACTGGCTGACGCCGCCGTACCATTGCCGGAACCGCTGAAGCCGCAGCTAGCGGAGTCATGCAGGATAGTGCTGGATCAGGTCAGCTGTGGCTATGGTGAAGGTCAGGTAGTACTGGAAAACTTCTCACTGTCAGTTGAAGAAGGTGAACAGGTTGCGGTGGTGGGCTCCAGCGGCAGTGGCAAATCCACCCTGATTGAGTTGTTACTCCGCTTCCGCCCCTATCAGGGCAGTATTTCTATTGGAGGTTGCGAGCTGCGAGAGATTGCACCAGACCAACTTTCCCAACTGGTTGCCGCAGTGCCGCAACAACCGCACCTGTTTAACAGCACAATCCGGGAAAACATCCTGCTGGGACGAGATATTACAGATGAACAACTGACTGCGGTGTTATCTGACAGTGGCCTTGAGCAGTGGATTACCGACCTGCCGCAGGGGCTGGACACCCCGGTGGGTGAGGCCGGCAGCGCAGTGTCCGGTGGCG
Source organism: uncultured Geobacter sp. (assembly GCA_964648885.1). Classification (GTDB taxonomy): domain Bacteria; phylum Desulfobacterota; class Desulfuromonadia; order Geobacterales; family Pseudopelobacteraceae; genus Trichlorobacter. The sequence continues at coordinate 1,015 of CAZYMK010000602.1, forward strand.
AGGCACGGCGGATTGCCCTGGCACGGGCTCTGGTCAGCAATGCGCCAATTCTGCTGCTGGATGAGCCGACCGAAGGGCTGGATGGTGAAACCGAGCAGATTGTGGTAGAACGATTAAGCAGAAGACTGCAGGGAACCACTCTGCTGGTGGTGACCCACCGACCGGCCTGTCTGCAACTGGTCCAGCGGGTCATCAGGATTGATTCTGTGCAAGGAGGAACTGTATGAGTCTTGTAATCAACTGGGTACTATCCGGTATAGCTATCGCCATAACCGCCTACCTGCTGCCGGGGATACATCTTGCAGGTTTTAAGGCTGCCTTGCTTGCGGCACTGGTGCTGGGGCTGATCAACGCCTTTATCAAACCGGTCTTGTTACTGCTGACCCTGCCATTGACGGTCTTGACTCTGGGGCTGTTCAGTCTGGTGCTGAATGCCCTGCTGATCATGCTGACCGCTAAATTCGTCCCTGGTTTCCAGGTACAGGGATTCCTCTGGGCAGTGGCGTTCAGTGTTGTGCTGACCCTGGTTAACTGGGTCTTGAGTATCTTCAGGCAATGAGCATTGAGATCAACGAAGCAGATATCCGGGTAGAGTTCT
>CAZYMK010000603.1:0-494 GCA_964648885.1 uncultured Geobacter sp.
TTCGTATTAAGTTTTGTGGTTATAATCTTTTTGTTTTATTTTTACCACTCACAAATTTAAGAAATTATTTTAATTTGGTTTGATGAAAAGCAACTAATCATATTTCCTCTATCCCAATGATTAAATATTACTCCATCATACCCTTTTTGTTTTAAAATAATAGATACATCAGATTCGTCAATGTTACCATATTTTTCTTTTATCTCATAATAAACATCGCTAGGTGATTCACCATTTACGATAAATGGTTTCATAATATTTAGAAATATTTTCATTACTGATTTACCATATTCTTTTGTTGCATTTTTATCATTAGTAAAATAAAATCCCCTACCTAGCCAACCTATCTTTTGTTTATTTTCATCAAAATCATTAAATTTAACCTTAGTACCGTGAAATACTAACATAGGTTCACCGTTTTCATCAACTATTTTGCTTGAATTATTTGTATTTTCCCAATCACCAATCCAATTTTTAAATTCATCAGACCTTAC
>CAZYMK010000603.1:622-1095 GCA_964648885.1 uncultured Geobacter sp.
AGTTTTTTGGAAGATTGCTTATATTTCCATTCGGAGCTAATAATATTTGTTTATGCTCATTCAAATATTCACGTATTGTTGCTTTTATAATGTCTATTGATGCCATATTATAATAGTTTATTTATAAATATATTTAGATGCAAAAACGAAATAAATTTTCGCTAATACCCAACCGTTAGTGGCAATACTCCGAAGCCCTACGAACAGCAACATCGTAATATTGTTTTTCCTTTTCTATTCCAATTGATTTGCGATTTAGTTTTATACAAGCCAAATTGGTAGTTCCTGAACCCATAGTATTATCCAAAACCATATCGCCTTCGTTGGTGTATGTTTTCACAAGCATTTCTAATAACCCAATCGGCTTTTCTGTTGGGTGTGTTTTATTTTGTTGCCTTCCAATCGGTTCATAAAATATTGTAGTCGGGTATCTATAACCATCATTTACAATCGTGCTATCTTCGTGCTTACCA
>CAZYMK010000603.1:1220-1609 GCA_964648885.1 uncultured Geobacter sp.
TTTGGCAAAAATCAAAATATTGTCGTGTTTTCTTAATGGCATTATTTTAGCGTTTAAGTGTCCACTTGCCCTGCCTTTATCCCAAATTATTTCATATTTAAACCATTGTTTGTTTGAGTAAATTAAATCAGTTGTAAACGGTTGGTTTCCAAAAAGAACAATACATCCACCATCTTTTAAAACCCTCTTATATTCACTCCAAAGTTTATCTAATAGCAAAACACTATCCCACTTGTTTTGCGTAGTCCCATAAGGCAAATCACAAATAATTGCATCAATTGATTTATCCTCAATAAAAGGAAAAACATCAAAGCAGTCAGCGTTCACAAAAGTACTGCCACTAACACGGGTTTGGTAAAATGGCTGTTCAGTTATTCTATCAATCATTC
>CAZYMK010000604.1:0-1600 GCA_964648885.1 uncultured Geobacter sp.
GCGGTGTCAGCTGGGGCTCGGCACTGTTGCATTGGCACTCCGCTGAGCAGTGAATATAAAGAAAGCGGTCCACGCTGTTTTACGTCGCTCAATTGTGTAGAGTAACTTGATTGAAATGCGCTTCGACTACTTCGACTTTGCTCAGTGCTGGTCGGCTCAGCGCACATACTGTTCCCTGAGCGGAGTCGAAGGGAACTTAAAGAAAGAGAGGAAATGAATGATGGGTACCATGGAAAAACTGCAGCAACTGGTTGTCAAGGTCAGCAAGGGGCGTTTGTCAGAAGCAGCGCTGACTCCGGAGGCACGGTTGAATGAGGATCTGGGGCTTGATTCACTGGCGCAGTCTGAGCTGATCGTGCTGGTGGAAGATACGTTCGGCATCACCGTGGGGCTTGAGGATGCGGCAAAGGTGGCTACCATTGCCGGAATACTGACCTTTATTGAAGGACAGACCGCTTCCTGATCAGGAAAGGAAACTATGACTGAACCAGCGTATAGCATACAGCCGGTAACTTCTTCCAATGCTGCAGAGGTGGCCACGGTCTTCAGATCAGTCTATGGCGATGCCTTCCGGTGCAGTATGTCTATCATGCTGATCAGGTCATGGCAGAGATCAGTGCCGGGCGGCTTGCCGCCTCACTTGCGTTTGACTGCCAGGGAAACGCGGTCGGCTATGTCTCGTTTTTCAAATGTGCCCCCAACCCGTACCTCTGGGAAGGGGGCAATCTGATAATTGTTCCGGGATACGGCAGTGATGGGCTGGGCTGGGCGTTGATGCAGCATTACCTGCAGCCGGGAGAATTGCCCGGATTGATGTCTGACGGCATTATCGGCGAGGCGGTCTGTCATCACTATTTTACCCAGATGGGGGCGGTCAAGCTGGGGTTTCAGGAGTGCGGTCTGGCGCTTGATCAGCTTGATGGCGCCAGTTTTGCTGAACATCGACCCGATACGGAACGGGTCGCCTGCGTGGTGCAGTGTTATGAACTGACCGATCCGGCAGGTGTCCGCTATCTGCCCGAACAGTATTTTAATTTTCTGCAGGAGATCTGCGGGCGGTTGCGTCCCCGTACACTGCTGCCCGGTTGTTCATCCCTGCCGCTAGATGGAGAGACCACCAGCACTGATCAGTTGTTTGAAGAGGCGGGAACCTGGCGTTTTTCTGTCAGCAGCGTTGGTCAGGACTGGGAACGGTTTCTGGATCAGGTTATTGCCACGAGCCGGGAGCGAAAGATTGTCTGTCTCCAGCTGGTTATTTCAACAGCACTGCCCTGCATCAGCGCAGTGGTCGAACAACTGTGGCAGCGGGGCTTTTTCATCGGAGGAGTATACCCCCGCTGGTTTGGTGATGATGGCATCATGCTGCAACAGCTGTTTGGCAGCGAGCCGGAGTATGACGGCATCAGGCTTTACACTGGCGTTGCAAGGAAGATGCTTCGGGCTATCCGAACAGATCGTGACCTGCGCAGGAAGCAGTGCGTTGGCAGCAAGGCTGCTCTATGACACAATGGCTGTCGAGTCGGCTAATCTATCTGCTGACGCTGGTCGACTTCATTGTTTGATTGTTACTCCAGGAGGTATACCGTTTTGCTTTGGCGTT
>CAZYMK010000605.1:0-697 GCA_964648885.1 uncultured Geobacter sp.
GAAAACCAGGAGAATCGAGGATTTTCCGCGGGCAAGAACCAGGGGATGAGGCTTGCCAGAGGCCGCTACATCCTGCTGATCAACAATGATCTTTTGGTGTTTGATGGCTGGATTGAAAGAATGCTGGAGCTGTTTGACCGGTATCCTGATGTCGGTATTGTGGGGCCGATGACGGATCATGCCAGTGGTCTGCAGGTGGTAGAGGAGGCTGCCGGCCTGCCTGCCGAAAACCTGCCGGCCTTTGCAGAGCGTTTCCGGGAACGCTGGCGTGGGAGGGTGATCCCCTGCCGCAGGGTGGTAGTCTTCTGCATGCTGTTCAGGCGTGAACTGCTGGATCAGATCGGCCTGCTGGATGAATCGTTTGGCTCAGGCAATTACGAAGATGATGACTACTGTCTGCGTGCGGAGTTGGCAGGCTGCCGCAACCTGCTTGCCGGTGATATCTTTGTTCATCATGCCGGAGGTGCAAGCTTCAGCGGTAACAACCTTGACCGTGAGGCGGCAAACCTTCGCAATAGAAGGATATTCATTCAAAAATGGAACCCTGCTGCTCTTGACGAACCCACGCTGCGTCGCTGGTTGGGGCTGTCTGCGCTGGAAGAAGCTGAGCGTCTGGCCTTGCGTGGCGAGATTGACCAGGCCTCTGCCCTGATGGTCAGCCGGGGCATTGCTCTGAATTCCGACTGGCCTGAACCGT
>CAZYMK010000605.1:856-1179 GCA_964648885.1 uncultured Geobacter sp.
GGCTGCTTGCAGAACTGCCCGAAAACAGTACGGGATGGTATGTCCAGGGGGTCATTTCGCAACGGGCCGCAGATCTGCGGCAGGCAGAGCTCTGTTTCAGTCGCGCCCTGAAAGCCAACCCTTTCAATGCAGAGGCATCGGCAGGTATGGCTCTGTTACTCTGGGGGGCAGGTGATCGGAATGCAGCCGCAGATCTTATCATGCAGGCAGCCATTCTGGAGCCATGCAACAGGCGCCTGTTGCCGCTGGCTTTAGAGGCGGCCCGCAGCACAGGTCAGTGGGAACGACTCTGTGATCTGCTGGCCGAGGGGGTGCGACTCTAC
>CAZYMK010000605.1:1334-1591 GCA_964648885.1 uncultured Geobacter sp.
GGAGAAACAGCTGGCCCGCTGCCTGGCAAGCGTGATGCCGGTGATTGGTCAGCTGGTGGTGGTGGATACCGGTTCAACAGACCGTACTGTCGCCATTGCCGAGGCATTCGGCGCACAGGTGCTGCAGTACACCTGGAACAGCGACTACGCAGCAGCCCGCAATTTTGCTATTGAAGCTGCCACCGGGGACTGGATACTGGTGCTTGATGCCGATGAGGCCCTTGCGGAGCGGGACTATCCATTGGTGCGGGAAGCGC
>CAZYMK010000606.1:0-1589 GCA_964648885.1 uncultured Geobacter sp.
ACAATCCCTTCTGGGTAATAAATGATTCTATTTCAGGCGGAACAAGATAGCGGATAGACTGGCCTGCAGCCACCAGCTCCCGCAGGCGGCTTGAAGATATCTCCAGTCTGGTTTCACTGACAAACTGGATGCTGTTGCCACTACTGTGGCGTAGTAAATCCGGACGCTCCTGCCTGAAACTGTCCTGTACCGTTGTAGGCACCTGCTGCAGCGGGTCGTGTATCGGCCTGTCCGGGCGCTCCAGTACAATCAGCGATGCCAGACTGAACAGCTCCTGATAACGGTGCCAGAGACCCAGCTCTAGGTAGGAATCACTGCCGATGATGAACTGCAACTCGTCATGGGGACACTCCTGACGCAGCTGGGCGAGTGTCTCCACCGTATAGGACTTGCCCGCCCGCCGGGCCTCGATATCAGAAACACCAAAGGCTGGGTTGTCAGCAATGGCCTGCAGCACCATCTGATAACGCAACTCAAAGGAGACATCTCCGGCCAGCGGTTTATGAGGCGGGTCTGCTGCCGGGATGAACAGCACCCGGTCCAGAGCGGCTGCCTCACGGGCTTCTTCGGCTATCCGCAGATGAGCCAGATGGATCGGGTTAAAGGTGCCGCCAAGCAGACCGAGCTTCATATTAAAGTCCGGTAAAGCAATAGCACGCGGATGACGCGGATTGAACTGATTTGCACGGGTTAAAACCAGACATTACAGCTCAATCCTAAAAATGCCAGAAACCATAATGTGCCCTCATGCAGAAAAATACCTATAAACATGCGTCAATAAACATCCGAAACGGTTTTAATGTCTCTATCCGTGTCCATCCGCCAAATCAGCGTCATCCGCGTGCCATCATCATGGCCTGTCAAATCCTATAAAAACTCCGACAGTTTCTCCCGCTCATCCACCAGATAAAACTCCAGGGTCTTGCGCAGGGCATCGTCAATGGTGGTGGTAGGCTCCCAGTCCAGGCATTCTTTGGCCCGCCTGACCGACGGTACCCGGGTCAGCATATCCTGGTAGCCTTTACCGTAGAAGCTGTCCGAGGAAGTCTCTACAATCTGGCACTTATCTGCTTTTTCCTTGTAGAGCGGGAACGTCGCCACCATAGCACGCAGCTTTTCGGCCAGCTCCTTGACCGACAGGTCGTTGTTGGGGTTGCCGATGTTGAAAATCTTGCCGTCGGCGCAGCCGTCTTTGTTCTCAATAATCTTCATCAGGGCATCGATGCCGTCTTCAATAAAGGTAAAGGAACGGCGCTGATTACCACCATCCACCAGCAGGATCGGCTCTTCAGCCAGGATGTTGTAGAGGAACTGGGTCAGCACCCGTGAGCTGCCTTCTTTGGCAGTGTGGATACTGTCCAGCTTGGGGCCGATCCAGTTAAAGGGGCGGAACAGCGTAAATTTGAACCCTTCATGGTTGCCGTAGGCGTAGATCACCCGATCCAGCATCTGCTTGGCACAGGAGTAGATCCAACGTTCCTTGGCGATCGGTCCCAGCACCAGCGTCGAATTCTCCTCGTCAAACTCGGCATCAGGCGACATGCCGTAGACCTCCGAGGTGGAGGGGAAGATGGCCCGCTTCTTGTGTT
>CAZYMK010000607.1:0-1588 GCA_964648885.1 uncultured Geobacter sp.
AAGTGGACAATATATTTTTCTTTATTGCAGGGCCAGGCAACATCCTGCTGGCCAGGAGACAACGGCATGCCGACCGTGTGCAGGCAGGGTATGAACTCGCCATCGCCCAGCACATCCAGCACCTGCTTGCCCATGCGGGTCATGATCTTCATGTTGACAACAACATAGGGAGAATCGGTGATTTCAATGCCGATCTTGGCGATGTTGGAGCCCAGCGGCCCCATGCTGAAAGGAATCACATACATGGTGCGACCCTTCATGCAGCCCTTGAACATTCCCTTAAGCTTTTCCTTCATCTCCTTGGGGTTTACCCAGTTGTTGGTGGGGCCGGCGTCCTGCTTGGAGAGGGAGCAGATAAAGGTGCGATCCTCGACCCGGGCCACGTCGATAGGATCAGAAAAAGCCAGATAGCTGTTTGGGCGTTTTTCCGGGTTCAGTTTTCGGAACGTCCCGCTCGCAACCATCTGGCCACAGAGCCGGTCATACTCCTCTTGCGAACCGTCACACCAGTGGATGTCTGCAGGCTCGCACATCGCAGCCACCTCTGCCACCCACGCCTTCAGTTGTTCATTTTTCACATCATAACTCATGTCTGCCGCCTCCCGTTTCGGAAATAGAAATAGAGTAGTGCCACAAGCAAAAAAAATTTACTGTCACTTATCTAGCATAAGAACCGCTAAAACAAAAGGGGAGAACAATTTTTTGATGCGAAATGTTACGACTGGGGCAGTTCCAGGGAGTAGCCGACCTGTGCCGGCTGGAAGGCGGCCGGAAACTCCTGCTTCAGACGTGCAGCAGCGGCAAAGCCGGTGCAGTGGCTGACCGCCAGCTTGCTGATCTGCCAGCTGCGTAACGACGCCACGGTCTGGTCAAGCTGCTGAGGAGAACAGAAGCCGAGGTGGGTACCGCCGATCACGGCATAGATATCACGACGACCGGTTGTGGCGGCAATATGCTCAAGGGTATTGATCAGGCCTGCATGGCAGCAGCCCAGCAGGACAACCAACCCGCAGGCCGTGCTGATCACCAGAGACTGGTCATCGTCAAACGGGTCACGGCTGCAGCCACAGGTATCCAGGTAAAGCCCGCTGTCGCCGGCTTCAAAACTGGTGATCCGGGCTACCTGGCCGGTTAGACAGATGTGGGGGGCAATCTCACGGAACTGGTCAGACAGATCAAAACAAGCCCCCTGACCCTCAAGATACTCCTTGGGATAGGGCATGCCCAGCGACAGGGGTTCACCAGTATCTTTATGACGGTAGCGGGGGGTAAAGATGGAGGGGTGGCCAAACACCTGCTTGGGACCACAGGTGCGCAAGAGCGGCAGCAGGCCGCCGGAATGATCATAGTGCCCATGGGACAGGGCCACCAGCTGCAGCTCATGCAGATTTTTGTTCATCCGCTGGGCATTGTGCAGCAAGGTAAAACCCTGTCCAGTATCCCAGAGTAAAGCACCGCCCTGCCATTCGATCAGGGCGCTGAAGCCATGCTCTCCCAGCGTGCCGGAGACCGGGCCGACACCGTTTTCACACAAAATGGTAATACGGAAGTTCATCAACGCCCCCTTTTGGTTTTAGGGACTTGGAAT
>CAZYMK010000608.1:0-1576 GCA_964648885.1 uncultured Geobacter sp.
CCCATGAGATCGGCACGCCGCTGGCCTCGGTCATGGGCTATGCCGAACTGCTGGGGCAGGAACTTGCCGGACAGCCGGTACAGGCAGATTACCTGCGTCGGCTGCAGGAAGGCTGTAGCCGGATTGATCGGATTGTCAGGGGGTTGCTTGAATATGCCCGGCCCAAGGCTGCCAGTTGTGAACCGTTTACCCTGCAGGCACTGGTGCAGCGCACGGTGGAGCTGGTTCAGCATCAGGGGATGCTGAAAAATGTGACGATAGATGTGCAGGCAGTTCCTGGTCTGCCGCCGGTGCTGCTGGATCCCCATCAACTGCAGCAGGTGTTTTTGAACCTGTTGCTCAATGCTGCCGATGCCATGCCGAACGGAGGGCGGTTGAAGGTCACCATCTGTGCTGCTGAATCAAGCATTCATCAACTGCTGCAGGTGCAAGACAGCGGCTGCGGCATAGCAGCGGCAGATCTGCCTCGGCTGTTTGATCCGTTTTTTACCACCAAGGAACCGGGCAAGGGTACCGGCCTTGGCCTTGCCATTGCCGCCCGGATTATTGAAGGATTTGGCGGCACCATCACCGTAACCAGCACGGTGGGGCAGGGCAGCTGCTTCAGTCTGCGTCTGCCGTTGCAAGGAAAAGGATGTACAAGACCATGACCCAGCCGCGAATTCTGATTGTTGATGATGAAGAGAATCTGCGCCATCTGCTTTCCATAATGCTGCGCAAGCAGGGCTATCAGGCTGATACTGCTGCTGATGGCCGGGCAGCCCTTGACCGTCTGGCATCACATGCCTACGACTATATCCTCTGTGATATCAGGATGCCGGAGATGGACGGCCGCACCTTTCTGCAGCAGGCCCTAGAGCGGGGAATAACCGCTCCGATCATCATGATGACCGCCTATGGCACCATTGAAACAGCTGTGGACTGCATGCAGCTGGGGGCCTACGATTTCATCTCCAAGCCGTTCAAGCAGGATGAGATCGTGATTGTGCTGAAAAAGGCAGAAGAGCGCGAACGGCTGAAGCAGGAAAATCGCTCCTTGAGGGCAGAGCTGGCAGGGGTCAACGGTTTTTCAGGCCTGGTGGGCCGCAACGCAGCCATGCTGAGCCTGTATGATCAGATACAGCGGGTGGCTGATCTGAAGACCACCGTGCTGATTCAGGGTGAATCAGGCACCGGCAAAGAGCTGGTTGCCCGGGCCCTGCACAGCACCAGCAGCCGCAGCAACAAACCGTTTGTGGCGATCAACTGCGGCGCTCTGCCGGAAAACCTGTTGGAAGGGGAGCTGTTCGGTCACACAAAAGGGGCCTTTACCGGTGCTCATCTTGACAAGCCGGGCCTGATTGAGCAGGCAGACAGTGGCACTCTATTTCTGGACGAAGTAGGTGAAATGCCCCCCAGCCTGCAGGTAAAGCTGCTACGGGTGCTGCAGCAGGGTGAAGTGCGCAGGGTAGGGGCCACAGTTGACCAACAGGTGGATGTACGGGTGGTCTCTGCCACGGCCCGTAACCTGCAGGCAGAAGTTCAGGCAAGCCGGTTCCGTGAAGACCTGTTCTTTCGGCTGAACGTCTTTACCCTG
>CAZYMK010000609.1:0-1571 GCA_964648885.1 uncultured Geobacter sp.
CAAGGCAATAATAGGTTTTGGTTGCCTGAAAGTAAAGTCGATATGCGTGGCTATTTAGCTCATTTTTTAAAACCATCGTCATTCCCGGTGGTTTAATCGGGAATCCAGTTTTTGACTTCATGGATTTCCGATAGAAACATTTAGGTATGACAGGCTTTTTCTTGAAGTTGTAATAGTACTAAATAGTTAAGAACATAGCAGCATTGACGGCGGTATCCCGTTTCCACCTGGGGAGACAAAGCGGTCGTCACCATCGGTATGAGGAGGTTGGAAGTGGGACAGGATGAATCTAGGGTAAGCGAGCTTGATCTGTTGTGTCCTAACCAGCCTTGGCTCTGAGCAATGCTCTATGGTAACAGTGAGCCGTTGACCCGCGCCGCCTCAAGGTAGATGGCAGGCAGTTCAATGCCGCGTACTTGCAGCAGAGAGTTTCGTATACCTACCTTGAAGTGTGGGGAGCTGCTCACTTCCGGAGCTGCTGCCCCTTTGGGAGCATTGAGCCATTGCAGGGCCATGGTCATCGCCTTTTCACCAAAATCACTTGGCGCCGGTGAAATGGTGAGACCGCCGCCATCCTTGGTGTAGGTGGTATCAAGCCCTATCGGCAGCGGTTTGGCGTTCTTTTCAATCCAGACCACAAGCTCGCTTGGCGGCACTGTCTGCCTGTCCTGGCTGCTTCTTACCAAACCGTCATAACTCAGGATCAGCAGCAGATCGGCCCGGTCTGCCTGGTTCTGTATGAACTGCTGCCATTCCTGGAAGCTGTTTGAAGCTTTGCTTGCAACAAGGCGGTGTGGTCCCCAGTGGTACGCGGTGACCTGCCCCAGCTCAGCCTGTCCGTTTAAATTATCCATGGCAAGCACGGCAATGCGGGCAGCTTTTCCCTTGCGTATCACCAAAATGGTTTCACGCACCGCATCCAGTGGCAACCGCTCCTGAATACCGGATGCATTGCCGGCAGTGTCGTAGCCGTACGAGGCTGGCGGGAGCAGGGTAGAGACATAGACGATCTTTGGCCTGTCCTTGCCGGCATAGTCCCGGGCAACAAGCTGATTGCTTTCATCATCAACTGCGATCACCAGATCAGGGCGTTGCAGGGCAATGGCACGATGGGCATCGTTGACCGCATTTCTGACCCGGTTTGGGTCCAGGCTGGATTCAAGTCTCAGATAGTTATACTTGACCGTCACCGGTGTGCGGTTTTTCTTGAGGATCCTGCCAGACCGGTCGGTCAGGCAGCAGGTACAGCAGTTTGAGCATCAGACGGTAGCTGAGCCCTGATGAGCCGATGGAGGCTGAAAGGGCAAACACGCCGATCAGAGTCATCATGCCGGGAGAAGAGAACCCGGCCAGGGCCACCGGTGCCGGTGCAAGTCCGATGAACAGGGTGGCGATCAGGGCAACCAGCGGCGGAATGAATTCATCTACCAGGGTAAAGACCCACATCAGCACTGTTGCCGCCAGAATGGCCGAGAAGATGGCCCCCTGGGTGGTAAAGCCGTGGCTGCGGCAGAGCAGGTAGAGCAGCGGCGGCAGTACCAGCAGGGCATCGTAATGGGACAGCAGGCCGA
>CAZYMK010000610.1:0-1568 GCA_964648885.1 uncultured Geobacter sp.
CCTTAAACCGCCTGCACAGCAAGCAGAAGCGCTTGATGGACGCGGTCTAAATCGTTGTAGGGGCAGGTTTCAAACCTGCCCCTACTATTGCAGGTCGTCTCTGAGTAAGTTCCCTTCGACTCCGCTCAGGGAACAGTTTGCGCGCTGAGCGGACCAGTACTGAGTGAAGTCGAAGTAATCGAAGCTCGTTTCAAGCACGTTACTCTACAAAATAGAGCGACGTAAAACGGTGTGGACCGCTTCATACGACATTGATTTACCGGCCATGGCGGGATCATGTCTAACACCAGCATCCCTCATCTGTTATACCCTCAATCCCTCGTTCCGCCCCAACACCTCAGCAATCAGAGCAAGAGCCAGGCAGGCTTGCCCTCTTCACTGTAACGGGTCTGCTGCGGTATTTGTCGTTTCATATCAATCTGGCGCTGCAACCCAGCTATTGAAGGCATCCCGCCCATTGATAAGCACCTCGTCAAGCGTATTACCATCGGACATACAGCCAGAGGGATCGGGAAAAGCAATCAGGTACCCCCCGCCGTCCTCTTCAGAAAGCGGAGCGACCACACGCTACTTTCTCATTGATGCTGTCCACCCTTGCCACAAACTGTTTGACATATTCAATCTCTGTCATGGCTTTATGCAGACGTTACTTGTCTGCCTGCAATCGGCCTTACCGCCAGTTCCAGCCCCATGCCGTTCAAAAGCGAGGCCACTCCCTTAAAACCTGGATTCGCTTTCTGTGACAGCATCTTGTACAGCGTTTCGCGCCGGATATGGGCACGCTCCGCAACTGCTGTCATCCCGCCTTGAGCCTTTGCCACGTCACGCAAAGCAACCAGCATCGCGTCAGCATCATTTTCCTCAAGCACGGCTGTCAAGTATCCGGCAGCATTAACCGGGTCTTGCAGCCAGCCTTGCAGGTCATCTTCATACGGCACTGATTTACCGGCCATAGTGGGTCATCCTCCCTGGTACTCTCGCCAGAATTGTTTGGCCTTCTGAATATCCCGCTGCTGTGTTGATTTATCACCACCAACAAGCAGCAGCACAACCGTTGACCCGGACATGGCATAGTACAAGCGATAGCCGGGACCGTGGTCAACCTTCAGCTCACTGACACCATCACCCAGAACACGAATCCTGCCGAAATTACCGGCACGGACACGGGCCAGCCGCGCCCTGATCCGCTCCACCCCATGACGATCACGAAGGTCATGCAGCCATTCACGAAACGGCACAGCGCCGTTTTCCTGCTGGTAATACTCAAGACGGTAAGCGGTATCACTCATAAAGAAACTGTACCTTATAGTATACAGAATAGCAAGACAGCGAAAATGGCATGATTGCAAACCTGCTGTCTCAGAACCGATTGCACCATCACCCCCATACCTTCAACTGAATCATACAGGGAATATCAGGCCAACAGAAAGGAAGCGCCACAAGAACGGAACCACGACAGACAACCCCCTCACAGTCGCACCGTCTTGTACAGAAAATTTTTGAATTTATACAGCATCTTCCGTTGTTCATCCGCACTCATCTGATCGGTCAGGGCCCGCAGATAGCGG
>CAZYMK010000611.1:0-341 GCA_964648885.1 uncultured Geobacter sp.
CAGGCCGATGGCCTGTGATTTCTCCGGGTGGAATTGAACAGCCATGATGTTGTCCTTGCGGATAGCGGCACAGAAGGTAATTCCGTACCTGCAGGTGGCAGCCGTCACCGCCGGATCATCCGGTGTTACATAGTAGGAATGAACAAAGTAGACATTGCTGCCATCAACAATACTGTGAAAAAGCGGAGCATCTCCCTGCAGCACAATCTGGTTCCAGCCCATATGGGGCACCGGCAGCTTTTCACCGACCTCGCTCATCCCCTCAGGGAACCTGGTTACGCGCCCCGGAATAATCCCAAGCCCTCGATGCAGTCCAAATTCTTCGCTTTCGGTAAAGAGCA
>CAZYMK010000611.1:561-1219 GCA_964648885.1 uncultured Geobacter sp.
CAACCAGATTTTTGTGCAGCAGTTTGTGATTGGCCTCGTCCGGGTACCGGGTCTTGGCAAAGGCCGCTTCTTCTTCCGTAAAGTGGTTGACCGTATAGTCTGCCAGCCCACGCAATATCTGACCAATTGCCTCCTTGGTGCGCTTCTGCTGCATGGCATCATGCAGTTCATTGACCATCCTGAACAGGACCTTGTGTTGATCATCGAATTTAGGAATACCGGTAGAGAAGCTGTCATCCCACTCAAGTGCGCTGGCCAGTTTGAAACGTCCCACCAGATGGTGCAGTTCATCAACCTGCTGAGCCAGCTTGCTTGTGGCATCGGTGGTGCTGCGGGCACTGTCAACATTGCGACTGACCACCTCGGTGATCATCTGGATATTGCCGGTAATCTCGCTGGTGGTGGCGGTCTGCTCCTCTGCAGCAGTTGCAATCTGGCTGATTTGCATTGACAGCTCATTGATCTTGTTCAAAATTTCCTCAAGGGCCTCTCCGGAACGGCTAGTTTCATCAGTTCCCTTCCGCACCTGCTCAACCCCTTCATACATGGAGCTGACTGCAGACTGGGTCTCTGACTGAATTGACTTGATCATGCCAGCGATTTCTTTGGTTGCCCGGGTGGTACGCTCAGCAAGGGCACGTACTTCATCTGCCACAAC
>CAZYMK010000611.1:1256-1560 GCA_964648885.1 uncultured Geobacter sp.
GCGCCAATCTGATCAGAACGTTGCCCCAACCCTTCCACGGTTGTTGAGGATTGCATGACCCGCTTGGCAATATTCTCCATTACAGTGGCGCTACTGCGAACAATCTGGGCGCCGCTGGTAGTTTGCTCCGTGGCCTTCTGGGAATTTTCTGCCGCATACAGACAGTTACGGGCGATATCAGCCGAGGTGGCAGACATCTCTTCACTGGCTGTGGCAATGGTGCCGGCCTGCATGGCCACCTCTTCGGCTGTTTCAACCATTGCTGCGGTTGTATTTCCAACGAGAGAGACGGAATCCCTGACCA
>CAZYMK010000612.1:0-565 GCA_964648885.1 uncultured Geobacter sp.
CCTGTGGCCGCTGTATCAGCTCTCCACCTCCGTACCGGTTCGCCAGGGCTGCCCTGCGTTACGAAAACGCCTGCCGCGACCTGATCCACTCATTCAAGTACCAGTATAAATCGCACCTCCGCCGTCCGTTGGGACTGTTACTGGCTCATACACTGACCCCTTTTGCAGAAAGCATCCAACCAGACCTGTTAGTGCCGGTGCCGCTGCACATTTCCAGATTACGGCAGCGGGGTTTTAATCAGTCTGTCTTGCTGGGAGAAATCCTGGAGCATCAGTGGCAGATTCCGCTGCTGCGGCAAGGCCTGCAACGGGTCCGGCCCACTATTCCGCAAATGGAGTTGAACCGGAATCAGCGACTCGACAACCTGCGCGGCGCCGTTACGGTTAAAGATGCTGCTTCCATTGCCAATCGCCGTATCATGCTGGTGGATGACGTCTTCACGACCGGCAGCACCTTGCGTGAATGCGCCACCGCATTACTTTCAGGCGGGTGTCTTGAGGTGTCTGCCGTCACCGTAGCCCACGCACCGTAACGTTGGCGCTATAAAAATCGTCTTAGTTCTTG
>CAZYMK010000612.1:575-1544 GCA_964648885.1 uncultured Geobacter sp.
TACACAACTTCAGGAGGATGGATGTATGCGTCTGTCAACAAAGAGTCGGTATGGCCTGCGAGCGCTTTTTGATATTGCCTACAGTAATGAAGCTCGCCCTGCCCAGATCCAGGACATCTCCCGTCGTCAGGATATCTCACCCCGTTACCTTGAACAGATTTTTCAGGGGTTGAAGAGGGCAGGAATCCTGAAGAGTAAACGGGGACCTCAAGGCGGCTACACCTTGGCAAGGAAGCCTGAACAGATTACCGTTCTGGAGATTATCAAGGCAACCGAGCAGGATGCGCTGATCGTTGATTGTGCCGGACAGGCTAAAAAACCACGTCGTCGCAAGAACGAATGTCCTTTTGAAGACAAGTGCGTTACCCAGACCGTCTGGAAGGAGGCCAGTGATCTGCTCGATGAGCTGTTTGGGAACATGACCCTGGAAACCCTTTGCCAGCGTGGGCAGGCAATGGGGATTGAAAAGACGCATACAGCTACCATGGCATAAAACCATTTGCCTGGGATGTCTGACCTTTCCTGCAAACACCGGCGCCTTCAAAAAACATTACACGAACTGGCCCCGCTTGCGGTGGCCTTCTCGGGCGGGGTAGACTCCTCCCTGCTGTTGAAGGTCGCCCGAGACACCCTGCGTGAACGCTGCATTGCCATCACCATTGACGCCCCGTACCACTTCCGTCAGGAACTTGCCGATGCCGCCGACCTTGCCGGTCAGCTTGGTGTCCGTCACCTGATCGTCCCTTTTGATCCAACCACCGTCCCTGACCTGCTGAACAACCCGCCTGACCGCTGCTACCGCTGCAAAAAAGCGATGTTGGAGCTCTGTCGTGCAGCCCTTGTCCCTGTTGCTTCATCCGTGTCCTACCCATGCCCCTTGCCCCTGATTGACGGCAGCACCCTTGACGACCAGACTGCCTGGCGTCCCGGCCGCCGCGCCCTGCAGCAGCTGGGGATACGCAGCCCCCT
>CAZYMK010000613.1:0-1541 GCA_964648885.1 uncultured Geobacter sp.
ATTTTGTCGGCAAAGAACTCCTCAATGGTGGGCGCATTGCAAATAGTCCGTTTCGTCTTTGCCGGATCAGGAAACGGCTTGCTGCGATAGTTCCTGCCGTCAACCTTGCCGCGTACTTCGCGGTAATGGCGGTACAACAGCTCCAGGAAGGGAGGGTTCAGGTTGAGGCCGTCAACAAACATCTCCAGCAGCTGTGGCGCGCCAGCTGACTGGGGATGCATGTCGTCCAGATAGGGACCTGAAAAGTCATCATCAAGGTCAAATCCCATGCCGATAACGGCAATTTGCCGTCCTTTGGTCCGTTCAACCACGCATAAGGTCACCCGGCGACAGTCACATCCCTTGTCAGTGCAGTAGTATTCAAAAAAGCTGTAATCACCTTTGGGTAATTTTCTGTCTTTACGCTCCAGACGGAGCGTCACGATCGGGTCAGTACTGCGGGGAAACAGCTCATTATAGGCGGTCATGGTCATGGGACACCTCAAAAAGCAGCTGGTAGTTGTCAGTAAAGGTGAGACGTATGATGCGAAAGGGTTTTGGACCTCATTTGAGGCTTTCTTTCAAGAGACGGATATCATACCGATGTTTGCGCTGATTGCAAACAGAAACGGGGGCTGCTGCTGTTGCAGCCACCCCCGCAGCCGTCATTGGTCACTCGGCAGCTAGAGCTTGAAACGTCCCACCAGCCGTTCCAGGTCGCCGGACAGTCTGGCCAGTGTGGAGGCGGCACCGGCGGTCTGATGGGCACCGCTGGCGGTCTGCTGCACCACGTCGGTGATCTGGTGAATGTTGGTTGAAATCTCGCCGGTTACGGCGGTCTGTTCCTCGGCAGCCGTGGCAATCTGGTTGATCTGGTCGGTCACCTCGGATACCCGGCTCAGGATCTCTTGCAGTGCCACCTCCAGTTGCTCAGCCTCCTGTGCCCCCTGCTGGGTTCCTTTGACCCCTTCTTCCATAGAGATAATCGCCTGCTTGGTCTCGACCTGGATCGCCCGGATCATGCCGCTGATCTCCTTGGTGGCGCGGGAGGTCCGCTCGGCCAGGGCACGCACCTCATCAGCCACCACGGCAAAGCCGCGCCCCATTTCCCCGGCCCGGGCCGCCTCAATGGCGGCGTTCAGCGCCAGCAGGTTGGTCTGATCGGCGATATCCTCAATGGTGGCGGCAATGGCGCCGATCTGGTCGGAACGCTCACCCAGCGACATCACGATCTTCGAGTTTTCCTGGGTCTTGGCCCCCCTGGTGCGGATGCCGTCTACGGTGTGACGCACTACCTCGAATCCTCGCTGGGTGGTGGTTGCCGCCTGCTGGGCCCCCTCAACCGCATCCTGGCAGTTGCGGGCAATATCGCTGCTGGTGGCGGACATCTCTTCGCTGGCCGTGGCCACGGTGGCTGATTGGGCTGCCACCTCTTCGGCACCGGTGGCAATCTGCTCGGCGGTGCTGTGCAGCTGGTTTGATGAGCTGGCCACCTGCAGGGTGGTGCTGGAGACCTGGCTGATGATGCTGTGCACGTTGGCCACAAAACGGTTGAACCAGAG
>CAZYMK010000614.1:0-1529 GCA_964648885.1 uncultured Geobacter sp.
CCCATCATCTCCTTGACCGCATCAACCATCTTGCAGAGCAGTGGTTCAGCAACCCCCAGCATCTTGGCATGGCGGGCAGCCCGGCGCATGATCCGACGCAACACATAGCCGCGGCCTTCGTTGCTGGGCAGGGCACCATCACAGATCAGGAAGGTAACGGCCCGACAGTGGTCGGCGATGACCCGCATCGAGACGCTGTCCTTTTCGTTGTCACCGTATTTCTTGCCGCTGTGGCGCTCAATATGGCGGATAATCCCCTGCAGCAGATCCGTATCATAGTTGGAACACACCCCCTGCATCACGGTGGTGATCCGCTCCAGCCCCATACCGGTATCCACGGCCGGCTTGGGTAGTGGATGCAGCACCCCATCTGCTGTACGGTTGAACTGCATGAAGACGTTGTTCCAGATCTCCATGTAGCGGTCACAATCACACCCCACGGCGCAGTCAGGCGAGCCGCAGCCCACCCCAGGGCCATTGTCCCAGAAAATCTCGGTGCAGGGACCACAGGGGCCGGTATCTCCCATGGCCCAGAAGTTGTCCTTTTCGCCAAAGCGGTAGATCCGCTCCCGGGGCACCCCTTCCTGCTGGTGCCAAATCTCGGCTGCCTCATCATCATCGGTAAAGACCGTGACATAGAGCCGATTTTTATCCAGCTTGAGATCCTGGGTCAGGAACTGCCAGGCATAGGCGATCGCCTCCTGTTTGAAATAGTCCCCAAAAGAGAAGTTACCCAACATCTCAAAGAAGGTATGGTGCCGCGCCGTACGACCGACATTCTCCAGGTCGTTATGCTTGCCACCGGCCCGTACACACTTCTGAGACGATGCGGCCCGGTAGTAGCCCCGGTCTTCCATGCCCAGAAAACAGTCCTTGAACTGGTTCATCCCGGCATTGGTGAACATCAGGGTCGGGTCGTTGTGGGGGATCAGGCCGGAGCTGCCAACCACCACATGCCCCCGCTCTTCAAAATACTTCAGAAAACGTGCGCGAATCTCATTTCCGGTCATAGCAGCTTTACTTCCCCTCCTGTGCTTGGCGACGCTTGTCCACCGTTGTTACATCAGTCGGCAGCCAGGTCTCAATATAGCGCCCTTCTTCATCCACCTTATTAACGTAACGCTTGACCTCACCGGTCTGGCTGTCCAGCAGAAACACCGCTTGAGAAACATTGGTTTCCTTGCGCTTCAGATCAAAGGTGGTATAACTGCCCTGAAACAGTTGATAACGCCCTGATTCCGCACAGGCTACCAACTCGCGGGCAACTCCCTTCTGCTGATTGGCTTCACCCCATACCGGCACCATCAAGGTACAGACTGCTACCAAAACCATCAGATTGCGTTTCATAGCTTCTCCTTTACTCAATCGTCAGCAGTGCCGAAGGCTCGCTTTCAAGGCCATCAGCATCTTCTGCAGTCAGATACAATTCCAGTTTGCCCGGCTCAGTCACTTTCCACTCTGTTGTGTCTACGGATGCCAGCTTCTGACTGCCCAGGAAGCTCTTTTTGTAGATATGATAGCGCTTGATA
>CAZYMK010000615.1:0-1528 GCA_964648885.1 uncultured Geobacter sp.
CCGTGGGAGTGACAGCATCGGCAGAAAATAATCTGCAGCAGGCACCTGCGCTTTTTCCGTAACGACCGCAGAAATGCCGGGCACTGACTGAAATAGCTGCTGCAGAGGCTTCAGGTGGTTGTAAAGGATGACCCGCGCGCCAAGCTGTGACAGTAGTGGCAGGTAGCGGACAAACTGGATCGCATCACCAAAGGCCTGTTCTGTGGCGATGATGATACTCTTGCCTGACAGCGGCTCTCCCTGCCAGAGAGGTACCTCAATCTCCGGAAGCAGCACCGGGTCATGTTTACTGAAACGCGCCTCAAAAAGCGCAAGGCCTTCCTCAAAATTTCCTTGGAGGAGCAGCAGTTGTGCCAGATTCCTGTGCCGAGGCCGGCTCTAATGCTGCAGAACGTGACAACCACATCAGCGCCTCATGCATCCTGTTGAGCCTGCTGCAGACAATGCCCATGTTCATCAGGAGTTGTGCGTTATGGGGCTCTTAAGTGAGCGCGATACTGAACTGCTGCCAGGCAGCTTCCCACTGTTCAGTATGTTGATATGCTTCCCCAAGCAGGCGGTTCAGTCTGATATCGTGATGTTTGATTGTTGCATCGACAAGCAGCTTGATGCAGTCCTGAAAATGACCAAGCTCATTGTGGAGCAGTGCAAGACAGTAGACGCTTTCAGTTGCGTCTGGATGAGCGGCCAGGGATCGCTTGAAAAAAACTTCAGCAGTCTCTGGTGCTCCGGCAAGGTAAGCGTTCAGTCCCTGTTGATGATCTGACAGGGGGGGGGGCTCCCTGGTATCAATGGGAATCTCTTTGGCCAGTACCTGCTGCAGGCAGCCCATGACTCTGTCTGGTGCCAGAAACCGTTCCCATGCCTGGCGTGCTTCACGGCAGCGCTGCATCAGGTCATCGGTAGTTTTATTTGTGAGCCATGCGCTGATAATGAGATCGGCGCTTACACAATCCCGTTCGGCAATCCTGATCACAAAGCGTTCATAGTTTATCAGTTCTTCAAACGGCAAGGGACAGTTATCTGCAAGCACAACCGGAATCCTGCCAATGCTCAGGGCTTCAAAGAAGCGGATTGAGTTCATTCCCTCACCCCGTGGACAGAGCACCGTTAATGACGCCGCCAGTGAGTTCAGATAGTTTTCACGCCTCGCTTGCTGGGTAGCAGCATCAAGGTGCCAGTGAAACTTCGGGGCGATGTCGAGGTGTGATGACAGCTCTTTACTTGCAGCTATGGTAAGGAGCAGCTGTTCTCTGAGGGCGGCAGAACCCGGCTACCCGACCAACCAGCTCTGCCACCTGATCCGTGATGCATCGAAATGACAGAGCGGGCCAAGATCATCGGTCTGGTAGGGAACGGAAATGAATCTGCCTGGTTCGTGCCGGTTTATGCTGGCTTTACAAAAGAGTGCCTCAGGCACCGGTGAACGGGGATCATCATGTGATGACCAGAAGATATGACGTTCCGGATTGCAGCGAAAGTATGGCAAGGATTCTGCGAAGTGTCTGACCGCATCAAAACCGCGGTC
>CAZYMK010000616.1:0-1526 GCA_964648885.1 uncultured Geobacter sp.
CGCCATGACGATACTGGTTATCATATCGCCTCCTTCTCTCTATGTTAATCCGGCTATCAGCCGGTTCCTGCTGCTCCTCATACTCCTTCAATGGTTATTAAACGGCGCTCCGTCACAACATACTGCATGCTGATGTCGTGTCCTTCAACCGGGACCCGCTCAACCAGCTGAAAATCATGACAGATACCCACCAGAGTCGCGTGTCCGCTCAATCGACTCAGGCAGCGGTCATAGTAGCCTTTACCGAATCCGATCCGATGGCCCTGCAGATCGAAGGCCACCCCTGGCACCACAATCAGATCAGCCTGTTCAAGCGGGGTATCCCTGCCGGAAAGGCCCGGCTCCGGAATCCCGTAGGCACCGCTGGCAAGCTGTTGCAAATCAGTAACCTGCCGGAATTGCAAATAGCCGTTCCGGACCTGCGGATACAGCACCCGTTTGCCTGCCGCCATCGCTGCATCAAACAGCTGTATCGTGTCGATTTCCTGCAGTATCGGTGCATAGAGGGCAACGACTGCTGCCTGCCGGAATGATGGCAGCAGCAGCAGGCGTTGCTGGGCTGCCGTGCTGGCTGCGCGCCAGAGATCAGGCGCCAGTCTGCTTCGCCGCGCAACCAGTTCTGATCGAAAGGCCATCTTGGTCATACCAAGTCCCGCTACCATCGTTTCAAAGCCATGCCGGTGAACAGCGATATTGGATACTGCTCCAGGGAGGGATGAACAGAGACGCTGCCTGCATGTCGGATGACATGCAGAGCAACGCAGGTTTCAAGCCGGGGATATATACACCAGTGCAGGTATCAGCACACAGACGATACTGTGGCAACTGAAAAAACAAACAATTCTGATGCGTTGGATATATATCAAGTCTCCCTGGAGAGACCGGGTGCTGCCAGTACCTGCTCAAGCCTGCCGATCAGCTGCCCAAGACGCGCATCATACTGCCGATCCGGTTGAGAGCGGGCCTGGAGATCAAGATACGTCTCGGCCAGATTCAGCAACGCCAGCGTAACCACCAACTGGGGATCGGCCGTGGTAAGGCGGGTCCTGATCGCCTCGACCTGCTCATGCACAAACTGCTCTATCTGCTGCACCTTTTCCGGCTGCACTGCCGTGCGGACTGGTATCTCCCGCCCCAACACCGTAACCAGATGGGCCTTCTTCATGAATTACACACCTTCAAGCTTGCTGAGGATGGCGTCAACACGGCCTTTCAACCCTTCCCGCTCCTGCAACAGGCGGGCATTTTCCGCCACAACCCGCTGATGTTCTTCCTGAAGTTCTGCAAAACGACTGATAAGACTACCGATTTTTTCTTCAAGCGCTTCAAAAAGTTCTACATCCATAGTACCATCTCCTCCTAAAGGCGGAATAATGTATTGATTTTCTTCGACAAAGTCAAGGCCCATTTGGAAGGCAGCTGCTCGCATCTGGTGGTTAGGGGGTTTGGAAGATGGCATCAACAAACTCCCGGGGATCAAACTCCCGCAGGTCATCAATACTTTCTCCAACACCGATAAAACGTAC
>CAZYMK010000617.1:0-355 GCA_964648885.1 uncultured Geobacter sp.
CTATAACCGGGTGGTGTCACCTGTCGGCTTCAGTTGTCAAAATAAATCCGTCCCCTTTTCTGGGGCCCCAACTTATGAACCACCTCAATATCAGAGCCGCATACTGATAATAGATGTCCCCTTTAGGCTTCGCATTTTGATCTCTTTAAGGAATAAAAAATCAATACGAACAACAATATCAAATCTAACAGCAACAGTTTTTTGCCTAAGTACTTATAATCTAATGTCAAAACAATTGTATCTTTATATGATAACTTTGTAACACCATCAACCACAATTTCAACAATTTTATTGTTATTTACTTTTGCAATAACATGCTTGCCAATATCGTTATCAATACCTATTACTCGGTTTC
>CAZYMK010000617.1:365-1517 GCA_964648885.1 uncultured Geobacter sp.
GCCAATATATGTATTGCCAGACAATTCATCAACTATATACCGCTTAGGCGCTCTACCACCGCCTTTTTTTAACGTAAGTAATTTTCCGCTAATTGTCTTCAGACTTCTGTAATCCGGATAGTAACTGGTTCCTATTATATCATTCAAACAGTTGATTTTAATTAGCCCAATTGACAAAAAGAGTATAATAAAACCAAATAAAAATTTACCGAATGTGGTAAATCTTATTGTGTCTACAATAGCTTTAGAAAATAAAAACAACAAATGCAGGATACTTCCCGGTCTCGATGGTGGCTTTACCCCTTTTTCATCACTCATTAATACCGGACCTTTGTTTCTGTCATTTCGTATCAAGCAGTTTCCTCGCCAGCAGTTCCAGCGTGTGAACCACCTCAATATCAGAGCTGTGCTGTTTCAGACCATCGTCCAGCATCATCATGCAACCGGGGCAACCGGTGGCAACCGCATCGGCCCCTGTGGCGATGATCGCCTCGCTCTTGGTATCGTTAATGGCCATGGATGAGCCGTAGTGATAGACATTGAATGTGCCGCCAAGGCCGCAGCAGCGGTCAGCCCCCTCCATCTCCGCCAGTTCAAGCCCCGGCGTCCCCTTTATCAGATCCCTCGGCTGGGACGAAAGCTTTCTCGTCCTCAAATGGCAGGGGTCATGGTAGGTTATCCTGCCAGAGGCTCCGGCGCCGGTTTCTTCAGGATTCAACCCCAGCTGCAGCAGCAGCTGGGAGGCATCAACCGTTTTCTTTGCCAGCCGTTCCAGACGCTCCTTCAGTTCCGGGTTGCGCTTGCCAACCACCAGCGGATAAAGCCTGTGCAGGGCACCGCCGCAGGTGGCGCAGGCGCTCATGACGTAGTCGGCCTCATACCGTTCAAGAGCTGCCAGATTCCGTTCCGCCAGATCACGCACTGTATCGATATCGCCGCCTGACATTCCAGGCAGGCCGCAACACTGCTGATCCTTCGGAATTATGATTGTGCAGCCCAGATGCTGAAACAGTTTTACAGCAGCCACACCCACGCGCGGGTATGCAAAGTTGATCATACAGCCAACAAAGAATATTATTCGTGGTCTCCCCGGCTTTCCTTCAATAACCTCGGGAAAACGCTCCATGAAAGGTGTTTTGGCTATGGCAGGGA
>CAZYMK010000618.1:0-1514 GCA_964648885.1 uncultured Geobacter sp.
GCCTGATGGGTGGCATGCCCTCCGCCCAGAATCACCAGGCTGTCTGGCAGCTGTTGCTTGATCAGGCGGGCGAGTGCAATGGTGGCACGGCGATTGTGCGTCCACTGTGAAAGGCCGATTACCTTTGGTTGGTGGCTCTTAAGCAGTTGGTTGATCTCTTGCTGTGGAATGCTGCACAGGTTGGCAAGTGAAACCGGATACCCCCGGGAGCGGAGCACGGCATGCAGAGAGCAGAGCCCGATCGGCAACAACTGCTCAAACCCGCCACTTTGCGGGTCAGGTTCTGATGTATAGGCGAGCAGGGTCTGCATTATGAACGGCCTTTGAGCCAAAAAAAACGGGCTCACTGCTGAGCCCGTTTGGGGTGTTGTTCCAGCGCTACACTACTTGGTTATGGTGGCAGGGCTGTTCAGGCCCAGAAAATCATTGGCCAGTACATCGTTGTCCTGCTCCTCTTCAACTTCAAGGATCAATGTCTCAAGATTGATGGTGTCTGGATTGATTTTTTCAATGCGCCTGGCCCCCAGATAGCGAGAAAGGTAGTATTGGGAGTCCATTGACGAGACCACCACGCGACGACTTTTGGATGAGGCGTGAATCATCTTGCGATTGCCCAGGTAGATGCCGACATGGGACGGGAACGGGGCGTAGGTGCGGAAGAAAACAAGATCTCCTTTGCGCAAGTCGCCAACCGGAACCACGGCGCCAATCCTGAACTGCTCACGAGCCGTACGGGGCAGGCTTACATCCTGCTCTCTGAATACCTGCTGAGTAAAGCTGGAACAATCAAGCGCGTTTCGGCTGTTACCTCCAAAGCGGTAACGTGCGCCAAGAAAACTATAGGCTGACTTTTGCAGGCTGGTGAAGATAGAAGTGTTTTTTTCAATATTCTTAGCCAGGTCTACCGGGGTGTCAGTGTCTATGTCGGTCAGTTCGGCCAGGGTGTTGGCAAATTCGTCTTCATTCAGCAGTTCGCGGTTAACCAGTCTCAGGCGGCTTTGGTTTGCCTGACGGGCTGCGACCAGATCACAAGTCTCAGCTGTGTCGCCCAGTGCCAGAATTTGACCGACTTTGAGCTTGCTGTTACGGATGTTGTTGATGCGTCGCAGCTCAGCAACGGGTTTGCCGGTTTTTCTTGCGATTGTGGAAAGGGAATCCCCTTTGGCAACGGTATAGGTGCTGCAGTTCTCTATCAGAGGAGCGGTAGCTGCAGCCCTGGACGGAATGATCAGGGTGGTACCTTTTAAGACGCGAGTGCTGCTGAGGTTGTTTGCGCTCTTGATCTCGTCTACGGATACACGATATTTGCGGGCAATTCCGGCAACGCTCTCATTCTTGCGAACGACGTGGGTCTTGGATGCGAGTGCCGGAAGGGGAAGTGCGATCAACAGACAGAGTGCTGCTATCAGGCTATGAATCTGTTTCATTGATCCTCCCTTCAAGTGATTTTTGTGTAACGACATTTTGCTGTTTATAACAAAAAAGGGTTTTTGTCAAGGTTTTGAAACAGCTTC
>CAZYMK010000619.1:0-1503 GCA_964648885.1 uncultured Geobacter sp.
GAAGACAAGCGGTATGCCGAATATGCTCTGAAATATGCGTGAGGAACAGACCATGGCTCAACGAGTTCTTGTTGTTGATGATGAAGCATCAGTCCTGTTTGCCTATCAGCGGCTGTTCAGCAGCCAGGGGTATCTGCTTGACACCTGCCAGACCATCGAAGAAGCTGACAGCTTCTTGCTACAGCATCCCTACGATGCGGTGATTGCTGACCTGCGCCTTGAAGGGATGGACAACCATGAAGGCCTGTCTATCCTGCAGCAGGTTCATCGCCGCTCCCCTGATACCGCAACCATCCTTATCACCGGACATGGCTCACCGGAAACCCGTCAGTCAGTCATCACCATCGGAGGTATCTATCTTGAAAAACCGGTTGATCCGATCAATGTGATTGCCCTGTTAAAGTGCCGTATCAACGTCTGATTTTCTGAAAGGAACACGACCACAGCCATGCTTGTACTCATCGCTGCAGCTGTAGAACATCTGCCCAATGCTGCCCTGCTGGTTAACAGTAACGGCACCATTATCCAGGCCAACCAGGCAGCTGAAGAGCTGTTTTTATATCCTTCCGGCTGCCTGCATAACCTTGCGCTATCAGAGCTGATCCCGTCTGAGTATCGCGCCGAACACCACCACCTGGTCAGCGAATATATGACAACCCCCAAACACAGGCCGGAAGGGACCGGCAAGACCTTTTGGGCACTGCGCAACGACAATAGCATTTTTCCGGCAGATGTCATTCTGGGGCCGATTAAGGACGGGGATGAAACAGCGGTGCTGGCCATTGTCCGTGATATTTCGGCGCTGCATGAAGCCCGTATCCGGCTTGAACAGACTCGGGACGCGGCAGAGTCGGCAAACCGTATCAAAAGCGAATTTCTGGCAAACATGAGTCACGAGATCCGCACCCCCATGTCAGGTATTCTGGGCATGGCGCAGCTGCTGGAGCAGGAAGAGCTGTCTCAGGGGCAACGGGAGTACGTCGCTGCCATCACCAGTTCTGCAAGCGGATTGCTGGGGGTTCTGAACGACATCCTTGATCTTTCACGGATAGAGGCAGGCAAGCTTGATCTGGTGAAGATTCCGTTTTCACCACTGATGCTGGTGCAGGAACTGATAATGACCCTAAAGCCTGAAGCAGACAAGAAGGGGCTCTCTCTAGTGTGCGAAACCCCCTCTAACCTGCCTGCCTGCGTTCGAGGCGATGGACTGCGTGTCAGACAGGTACTGATCAATCTGCTCAGCAACGCCATCAAATTTACCGAGCAGGGCAGTGTAACCCTGACGCTGCTGCATCGGACAGAATCAGAAACCAGTTTCACGCTCTGCCTTGCTGTCAGTGATACCGGACCGGGCATCACCCCTGACATGATGCAGCGGATGTTCAAGCCGTTTGAACAGGCTGACAACAGCATTGCCCGCCGTTTTGGCGGGGCCGGGCTGGGGCTTTCCATCTGCAAGAAGCTGGTTGAACTGATGCAGGGCAGCATCCATGTTGACAGCCA
>CAZYMK010000620.1:0-1500 GCA_964648885.1 uncultured Geobacter sp.
ACATCACCGGAATCAATATCCTGGTCGACCAGACACATGGCTTCCTGATTGTCTTTTCTGAAACGATCAAGAAACTGCCGGTATTCTCGCAGCCGAACATGTTCCACACCAATCATGGTCACGGTGTTAGGCCGAAATTGCTCCTGCACAACGGCAATCAGATCGTCAAGGTGGCCGACCGGCAGACAGGACTCGGGAAACAGCAAAAAATGCAGTTTTTTGAGATTTCCCTCCCCGAGAGCAACCAGCTCCAGCACAGAGTTAATCAGCTGCCACTGCTGCTCCTGCTCCACCGGATGAAAACCGGCATTACGGTGCAGATGGTTAGGAAGCTGGGCAATCAGACAGTGCAGATGGTGCCCCAGTGGAAACTGCAGGTTGACCTTGGTGTCGATGATTGTCGGCATACTGTCACTCCTCAGCTTGGCTGCAGCTCAGGGAAAAGTTGTCCGAGTATCGTCCGGGTTCCCTCCGGCATGGGATAGTGTCTCAGCTCTGTTCGGCTCACCCAGCAGGCTTCAAGCACCTCATCAGGGTTGTGTTGTAACTTCTGATCCAGCGGTTGACAACGGTAGAACAGAATAATGTAATGGCAGTTTTCCTCGCCCGGCGTGACATGCTCAAAGACATCAATCAGGCGGCCCACCTCCACTTCCAGACCGACCTCTTCTTCAACCTCCCGTTGCAGGGCACGCGCAATCGGTTCACCCAGCTCAATCTTGCCGCCGGGCATGACCCACATCCCCTGAAACGGCGGAATGCTCCTCTTGGTAAGGAGCACCCGCTCATGGTCATCCACAATCACCGCCACCACTGAGGTAACGATATGTTCTTTTCTGAACTGCTTGACCGTCACACCCTACTTCTTGCCCTGCATCAGTGAGCGGATCCGCAGCCTTAAGGAGTTGATCTTGATAAACCCTTCAGCATCGGCCTGGTTGTAGACCTTATCTTTCTCAAAGGTGGCAAAGTCCAGGTTAAACAGCGAGTTGGTCTCAGACTTACGACCCACGGTGCGGCAATGCCCCTTGTACAGCTTGACCCGGGCTACGCCGTTGACGGTCTTTTGGGATTCGTCAATCAGGGCCTGCAGCATCTCGCGCTCCGGCGAGAACCAGTAGCCGGCATAAACCTGCCAGGCATACTGCGGGATCAAGGAGTCACGAATCCGCATCACTTCGCGGTCCATGGTGATCTGCTCTACGGCAGAGTGGGCCTCACGCAGGATAGTGCCGCCGGGGGTCTCGTAGACGCCACGGGATTTCATGCCGACGGAACGGTTTTCCAACAGGTCTACCCGACCGATGCCATGCTGGCCGCCGATGGTATTCAGGTGGGCCAGTAACTGGGCTGGCGACATCCGTACCCCATCAACTGCCACCGCATTGCCCTGCTCAAACTCGATCTCCACATACTGCGCCTTGTTCGGTGCCTTTTCCGGCTTGCAGGTCAGCACATACATCTCTTCCGGGGCCTCGGCCCAGGTGTCTTCCAGGATGC